>NZ_LEKR01000013.1:0-105178 GCF_001580555.1 Stenotrophomonas sp. DDT-1 | reverse complement strand
CCTCGGGCGGGTTGGGCAGGACGCCCAACCCCGGTCTTGCCGTGTGCGCAGGAAAGCGCACACGAGCAAGCGGCTGCCAAGCCTACACGGACGTACTTGCGGCGTCCCCGCACTCCGACACCGCCCCACCACCCCACGGAATCCACGCTGTTGATGTTGATGTTGCTGTGGCTCCCAGCAGGTGCAGGGCTGCAAGCCCTGCCGAACGCCCCCCCCTTACTTCAAACGCAGCAGCAGGCTGCCGCCCGCACACACCACCGCCAGCCAGGCCACGCCGTGCCACCCCCACTGCGCCAGCGCCAGGCTGCCCAGCGCACCACCGGCGGCCATGCCGATGAACATGCCGGTGAACAACAGCGCATTGAGCCGGCTGCGGGCGGGCGGCACCAGACCATAGACCAGCGTCTGGTGGGCCACCAGCGCCGACTGGAAGCCGAAGTCGAACAGCAGCGCACTCACCACCAGCAACGGCAGCAGCGCGGCAGCCGGCAACCAGCCTTCGGCCAGCAGCAGGCCGAAGCCCAGCAGCGCCACCGCAATCGCCAGCCGTGCCACCGCATGGCACCCCAGTCGATCAGCGAAACGGCCGGCAAACGGCGCGGCCAATGCACCGGCCGCACCCGCAATACCAAACGCACCCGCCGCCGCACTGCCCAGCCCCAGACGTGCATGCAGCATCAGCGCCAGGGTCGACCAGAACGCACTGAAGCCGACCGCCAGCAGCGACTGGCTGGCCACTGCACGGCGCAGCTGCGGCTGCTCACGCCACAACGCCAGCAATGAGCCCAGCAACGCCGGATAGCGCAGCGTGCTGGTCGGCGCGAAACGCGGCAGCGCACGCGCCATCACCGCGCCCATCGCCGCCACCGATACCGCCGCCAGCACGAACTGCGTGCGCCAACCCCACGCTTCAGCCACCACGCCACTGACCACCCGCGACAACAGGATGCCGAGCAGCAGGCCGGTCATCACCCGGCCGACGATCTGGCCGCGCTGCGCATCCGGTGCCAGCACCGCAGCGGCGGGAACGATGTCCTGTGCCAGCGTTGCCATCAGCCCGACCAGCAGGCTGGCCATCAGCAGGCCCGGCAGGTGCCCGGCCATCGCGGCGGCGCCCAGTACCAGCGCCAGCAGCGCGGACTTCAACAGAATGAGGTTGCGGCGGTCGAAGCGGTCGCCCAGCGGGGCCAGCAGCAGGATGCCCAGCGCGTAGCCGAGCTGGGTCAGGGTTGGCACCAGGCCGACGGCGCGCTCACCGGCGCCAAGGTCCTGGGCGATCAGGCCCAGCATGGGCTGGCTGTAATACAGCGACGCGACCGAGAAGCCGGCACCGGCCGCCATCGCCAGCACCAATGGGGCGGAAGGCACGGTCGCCGGTGCGGCCGCAACAGACAGCGAGGAGGTAGACATGGGGGAGCCCGGTAGAGGAAGTGGGCGTATCCTGCCTGTATTCGCCAAACGTCTGTAGTAGGCTCTGGTGCATATCTTTCATACGCCACACGCATGAATGACCTCGCCACCGGCGCTGATCGCCTGGATCTGCTGCGCACCTTCCTGCGCATTGTCGATGCCGGCAGCCTGTCTGCTGCGGCCCTGCAGCTGGGCACCACCCAGCCGACGGTCAGCCGACGCCTGCAGGCACTGGAGCGGCAGCTCGGCCTGCGCCTGCTGCAGCGCTCCACCCATGGCCTGCAACTGACCGAGGACGGCCTGCGCTGCCAGCGTCATGCGCAGCGCGTGGTCGACGAATGGGAGTCGCTGCAGGCCGAACTGAACGGCGAACCGGAAACGCTGCGCGGACGCCTGCGGGTGATGGTGCCGCACGCCTTTGGCCAGGCGCAGCTGCTGCCGACCATGCTCGCATTCCTTGCCCAGCACCCGCAGCTGAGCCTGGAGTGGATCCTGGAAGATCGCCGCCCGGACTTCATCGCCGAAGGCATCGACTGCGCGGTCCGGGTGGGCCCGGTCGACGAACCGCGCATGGTTGCACTGCCGCTCGCGGAAGTGCCGCGCATCGTCGTGGCAGCGCCCTCGCTGGTGGACGCCACGGCGGTCAGTACGCCGGAACAGGCACAGTCACTGCCGTGGATCTCGCTGGTCACCTACTACCGCGAACGCCTGCTGCTGCATGATGCGCAGGGCCGGGCGCATACGCTGTCAATCAGCCCGCGCCTGCTCAGCGACAACCTGTTCGTGGTACAGCAGGCTGCACGCGCCGGGCTGGGCGCAGCGGTGGTCTCGGTCTGGCTGGTGGCCGACGACCTCGCACAAGGGCGGCTGGTGCAGCTGCTGCCGGACTGGCAGGCGCCGGCACTGCCGGTCCACGTCGTGTTTCCTGCCGCGCGCCAGCAGCCGCCACGGCTGCGCGCCTTCATCGATGCGATGAAGGCTGCGTTGCCGCAGCTGCACGGCATGCGGCCGGCACCGCGCTAGGTCACCGGCCGCATCATCCACGCATGGCGTGGATTTCGTTCAAGACCACAGGGTCAGAGCCCTTCCCGTTGGGAAGGGATGCGACCCTGCCAATCATTGCGCCTTCGCAGCCTCGGCGTTCCACGCTGCGACCTTGGCCTTGGTGTCGGCCAGCATCTTGTCCAGCGCGGCGCGGTCATACACGTTGCCGCGCAGGATCACGCTGTCGATCTTCTCGGTGGCGGCGATGTCCTGCAGCGGGTTGGCGGTCAGCAGCACCAGGTCGGCGGCCTTGCCCCGCGCGACAGCACCGTAGCGGTCCATCTGGCCGAACCAGGCCGGGCCGGAACGGGTTGCGGCCGACAGCGCCTGCGGCGCACTCAGGCCCTCCTTCACGAACAGCTGCAGTTCCTGGTGCAGGGCGATGCCCGGGAAGTTGAACGAGTTGAGGAAGCCCGCATCGGTGCCGGCAATGATCGTCACGCCCGCCTCCTGCAGCAACGGCAGCACGGCCGCCACCTGGTGGTACTGCGCGTGGCGCGCCTCGATCTGTGCCGGCGTCGCCTTCGCGGCGCGGTCCACGCGCCACTGGTAGGTCGCGCGCAGGCCCGGGCCGATGTAGGCCAGGTACGGATCGTTGGCGTGGTCATCCTGGTCCAGGAAATCGAGGATACGGCCACCGTTGAGGGTCGGGGTCACGAATACGCCGCGCTTGGCGAAATCACGGTAGGCGTGCATCGCGGTGTCACGGTCGAAGCTGGCGTCGAGGCGGCGATTGGCTTCCGCGCGGTCGATGCGGCCGGCGCCGAAGTCGGCGGCGATCTGCGCTTCGTCCCTGCTGCCGGCCTTGAATGCGTAGTCCAGGTGCTCGATCGAGGCCAGGCCGGCATCGACCGCCTGCTCCACCGTCAGCGCCATCGGAATGTGGCCCGAAGCCTTGAAGCCGGCCTTGCGCGCGGCGCTGGCCGAATACAGGAACAGATCCGGCTTCAGCGTGCTGTCGGTGATCTTCACGAAATCGACCTTATCGTGCTGCAGTCGGGTGATCGCCTTGTCGACGTCGGCCTCGCTACCCACTTCGATCGTGCCCTTCCACACCGGCTTGATGCCTTCGATCTTCGCGCCGGAACTGAGCAGGCGCGGGCCGAACAGCGCGCCCCTGGCGATCTCGCCACGCCACTGCAGCACCTGCTCGGGCAGATCGCCGGAGCAGTCACGCACGGTGGTGATGCCGTGCGCGATGTACAGCGGCAGCAGTGCCTTGTTCTCTTCGATCAGCGCCGGGCCACCCCCGAAGTGCACGTGCATGTCCCACAGCCCCGGGATCAGGTATTTGCCCTTGGCATCGATCTGGCGGGCCGCGCTCCACTGGCTGCGCAGCTGCGCGTCCGGGCCCACCGCGACGATGTCCTCGCCGCGGATCACCACGCTCTGCCCGGCCAGCGTGCTGGCGTGCTCGACGTCGACCACGGTGGCACTGCGGATCAGCAGGTCGGCGCGCTCGGCAGCAGATGCCGACAGCGGCGCCACCGCAAGAAGGATGGCAAGGGGCAACAGGCGGGAACGGAACATGATGGACAGCATCCTGGTGGGCACGGCCAGCGTGCGGGTGGAAGGAGTAGCGGTTCAGCGCGCCGCGCCGTGCTGGCGCAGCAGGGTTTCAATACCGGCATAGCCACGCTGGCGCGCGTGCGCCAGTGGCGTTACGCCATCGCCGTCGGCCAGCTCCGGGTCGGCACCGGCCTCCAGCAGCAGCTGCACGATCTGCACATGGCGCTCGCCACCGTCGCCAAGCAGGATCGCTTCCAGCAGCGCGGTCCAGTGCAGGCGGTTGACGTGGTCCACCGCCACACCTGCACGCAGCAGCATGCGCACGGTGCTGACGTGGCCGCGCTCGGCGGCCGGAATCAACGCAGTGCCCCCATAGCGGTTGGTGCTGCGCAGATCGGCGCCGTGCGCCAGGGTCATCGCCAGGATCTCATCCAGGCCGCGCGCGCCGGCATACAGGTAGGCACTGTCCTGCAGCGCATCCTTGGCATTGACGTCCGCCCCTGCCTCGATCAGTTCGCGCGCGGCATCCACGTTGTTGCCCTGCGTGGCCAGCAGCAGCGCCGTGCGGCCCTGGCCATCGTGCGCCTCCAGATCAGCACCATCGGCCAGTGCTCCGCGCACCGCCCCGGCATCGCCGCGGCTGGCGGCATCACGCAGGCGCGCGTCTGCGTCGGCCCTGGACGTAGCAGTGCAGGCAGGGGCGACCATGGCCAGCAGACACAACAACAGCACGCGCGTGAACGGTGCAGGCCAGCCAGCGGGGCAATGGAAGCGCATCACGGTGTCTCCTTTTCTCCATCGCCGCAGGGCGATGGTCACAGGGGCCGCGCATTGCCGGCCCCTGCCCCGCATGGTAGAAGTCGGCCCGGGTATCCAGAAGTGAAATGTTCAAATGCAAGACAGTGCCAAATCGAATAGAACCCTGTTCGAACTGGACCTGCTGCGGGCGCTGGTGATGGTGGCCGACTGCGGGAGCTTCACCACGGCGGCCACGCGCCTGCATTCGACCCAGTCCACGGTCAGCCAGAAGGTGCGGCGGCTGGAGGAACTGGCCGGGCATCGCCTGCTCGAGCGCGGCCACCGCGATGTGCACCCCACCGACGCCGGCCACACCCTGCTCGGCTACGCGCGGCGCATGCTCGACCTGAACGAGGAAATGGCCCAGGCGCTGGCCGGCGCGATGGTGGAGACCGCGGTCCGCATCGGCGTACCCGAAGACTTCGTCAACCCGCAGACCACCCGCATGCTGGCCGCCTTCAGCCGTCGCCACCCACAGGTGAAGCTGGAGATCAGCAGCGGCCTGAGCCGTGATCTGGCGCAGGGCTTCGACCATGGCGAGCTGGACCTGGTGCTGGTCAAGCAGCGCCGCAACAGTCGCCAGGCGGTGCATTGCCGGCGCGAGCCGATGCACTGGATCGACAGCCTGCGCAGCAGTTGCCTGCAGCAGGACCCACTGCCGCTGGTCACGTTTCCGCCGCGAGGGTTGTACCGCGACGAGATGATCCACGCCGTGGAAGCGCTGGGCCTGCGCTGGCGCATTGCCTTCACCAGTTCGTCGCTGAGTGGCATCCTGGGCGCGGTGGCCGATGGCATCGGCATCAGCCTGCTGCCGCGCCGCGCGGTCACGCGCGAGCACCGCATCATCGATGGCGAGCGTGGGCTGCCGGTGATCGACAACTACGAAATCGGCCTGCTGCATCGTGCCGATGCCGATGATGCGGTGCGGGCACTGGCCAGCGAGCTGTGGCGGCAGGTGCAGCGCGAGCCGGACTGACCACAGTAGATCCACGCCATGTGTGGATCGAAACGACCCTCCGGCATCGAAAAGGGCACTGGTGCGCCAGCAAATACATGCTTGTCGCAAACGGCCCACTGATGGCGTACCCAAAGTCTGGGCGATAGGGTGGTGAACGCCCTTCTCCGGATTACCCCGCCTATGACCAGCACGTACCAGGTTACTTTGACCCCTGCTTCGAAGGACGAAGCCGACATGCGGTTCGATCCGCTGCCACCTGCACTCATCGCGCACATGCAGCAGCAGCGTGCACAGGTTGCTGCCCTCGTCGCATCTGCGTTCCCCACCGTTCCTGTTCAATGGCCGCTGCTGCCGAGCACGCTGCAACGCGTAGTCGATGCGGAACTGATCGATCACGATGATTGTGACGGTTGGGAAGCACTAGGGGTCGCATTCGGTGACTGTCTGGCACAGCGTGTACCGGAACTTGCCTGGATCCAGGTAACCGATGCCTGGGGCGTCGATGCGGTTCTCCGCTATGGAGAGGCCAATAGCATCGTCAGCGCCGTCACCCTGTTGATCAAGCGCGTCGAAGAAGGCGAGGCCATCGAGATCAATCATCTGCTTGAGGCCCTCGAGGAGATCATCATCCAGCAAGCGCTAAAGTCCAGCTGAGCCCATGAGAGGACGATTGAGCCGCGCAGAATGACGTATGCGGACCTTGATGCTGCACCTGCGGATGCAATCAGAGTTCGCGCATTGATCATCGATATCTGATCAGACCTGCCGCACCAAGGCACTACATCACCGGCTACAGTACCTGTTGTTTCCGTGCTCCACGGCGCCTCGCCATGTCCGACCAACCCCCGACGCGCTTCGATCCCCTGCCTGCAGCCCTGCAGACGCACCTGCAGCACCAGCGTGCACTGATCGCCGCGCGCGTGGCCGCCAGCTTCCCGACGTTGCCGGTGCAATGGCCGCTGGCCGCCAGCACATTGCAGCGCGTGGTCGATGCCGAGCTGATCGATCGTGACGACTGCGGCGGCTGGGAAGCCCTGGGCGTGGCGCTCGGTGACACCCTGGCCCAGCGCGTGCCAGGCCTGGCCTGGATGCAGGTTACCGATGCCTGGGGCATCGACGCGGTGCTGCGCTATGCCGACAGCAGCCTGCAGATCGGCGCCGGCACCCTGCTGCTCAAGCGCGTGGAGCAGGGCGAGGTCATCGACATCGCCCATCTGCTGGCGTGGCTGGAAGAATTCGTCGCTACCCGCGCCGACGATTACGCCTGAAAGCCGCCGGGCATGGCTCGGCGCTACAGAGGTTGGTGCGGCCTGGATCTACAGCCAGCGGCCATCCACCACTACGCGGCGCTCCACCGGCACCCCGGCCACGGCAGCCGGGCCATGATCGGCCCGCACGGCCACGAAAGTGGCCGGATGCCCTTCCACAAGACCGTATTGCGGCAGCCCGATCACCTGCGCCGCATGGGTCGTGACCATGTCCAGCGCCAGCATCAGGTCGGCATCGGTGTAGAAGCCCGAGCGGTAGCCCAGCAGCATCGCCCGCTGCAGCAGATCGCCGTTGCCGTAAGGCCACCAGCAGTCGCGGATGTTGTCGTTGCCGGCGAACACGCGCACGCCCGCATCATGCAGTGCGCGCAAAGGCGGAAATGGATGATCACCCGGCGCGTTGCTCATGATCGCCACACCCGCCGTGGCCAGCGCCTCGCCCACCTGCAACGCGCGCGCCAGCGGCACGTCGCCCAGCGAGTAGGCATGACTGACCGCCACCCGCCCCTGCAGGCCAGCGGCCCGGGTCCGCGCGGCAATGCGCAGCAACTGGGCCAGTCCGGTTTCGCCGGGCTCGTGCAGGTGGATGTCCAGGCGCACGCCATAGCGCTCGGCCAGGCCGAACAGCAGTGCCAGCTGGCCTTCAGCATCGCCATCCAGCATGGTCGGGTCGATGCCTCCCAGCACCTCCACGCCCGCTGCAAGGGCCTGCTCAAGCACGGCGGCGGTACCCGGACAGGACATCACCCCGGCCTGCGGGAACGCTACCAACTGGATGCGCATGAGGTCGGCACAGCGCAGCGCCGCCTCGCGCACCGCTTCGAGATGGCCGAGACCCGTGCTGCCGTCGATGTCGACGTGGCAGCGCATGGCCACCGTGCCGAAGCGGCTGCACTGGCGGATCAATGCCTCGGCACGGTCCACCATCGGCGCGGCACCCGCTACTGCGGCCTTCTCCACCGCCAACCGCTCACGCAGGCTGTTCACCGGCTGGTGCGGGTGCCAGCGGTCGCCGACAAAACTCTTGTCCAGATGGATGTGGCCGTCGACCAGCCCGGGCAGGACCGCGAAGCCCTGCAGGTCGACGCATTCCGCCCCGTCGGCCGGCGAGGCCTCGACATTGAGGCCACTGATGCGGCCGTCACGGACATGGAAATGCAGTGGCGCGCCGTAGCGGTCTACGCCGCCATGGACGAACTGAAGCGTCATCGGAACTCCGGGAAAGCCAAGCCATGGCGCCATCCTGAGCGCCGGCGCTGCCATCGGCCAACGAAATATCTGGATGGAACGCATTCACCAGAACGATGATTACCGTGCGACAACCGGTCGCAGCCACGCCGTGCACACGCCTGAACGGGTAACATGGGCGCCTGTTTCCGCTGTGATGCCGCATGGGCCCGTCCGACCGCCACGATCGCCTCCGCCGCTGGCAGGCCGCGTCCCTGCTCGCTGCTGCCCCGATGGCCAGCCTGTCCGCCGCCGATGCGGCCGCCACCGCGCCGCTGCAGGCGCCGCCGGGCCAACAGCGCATCGCATCGGCTGCTCTGGTCGAGCGATTGCACCAGCGCGTGCTGTCCGGGCAGAGCGCCACCGCCACCCTGGAACACTGGTGCGCCGAACACGGCCTGGCCGAACAGGCGCGGGTGCGCGCCGTGCGTGTGCATGGCCAGGACAAGCCTGCCCCCGCCGATGTGCTGCAGGCGCTGGGTGCGACGAAGCCTGGCACCGCGCTGCGCTACCGCCGGGTACAGCTGGTCTGTGGCAGCCGCGTCCTCTCCGAGGCCGACAACTGGTACCTGCCGGACCATCTCAGCCCGGCCATGAACCAGGTGCTGGACAGCACCGACGAACCCTTTGGCCGCGTGGTCGGCCCGCTCGGCTTCCAGCGCCAGACACTGGCCGACCAGACGTTCTGGCCACCGCGTGGCGAAGGCGAACACGGCGTGGTCCTGGAAGTGCGCGCGCTGCTGCGCGATCGCCAGCAGCAGCCCTTCAGCTACGTCATCGAGTCGTACCTGCAACAGGCGCTGCCCTAGCCGACCGGCGCGCGCCATCACTGCGGATAGGGGCACAGCAGAAGGCCCGGCATTGCCGGGCCTTCTGTCTGCCCGCCCGATCAGCGGAACCGGTAGTCCAGCTGCAGCCAGTACTGGCGGCCATACGGGTCGTAGTTGCCGACCGGGTAGAACGGCCAGCCGCCCCCGTTCCTGTCCGCCGGCGGGCGGCTGTCACGCAGGTTGTTGACGATCACGCCCACCGACAGGTTCTCGCCAAACTGGCGGAACACGCTGGCGTTGTAGGTCATGTACGGCGCGATGCGGCCACTGCCATCGGTCTTCGGCAGTGAACCGAAACGATTGCCGTACAGCGTGGTGGTCCAGTCGCCCTGGTTCCAGGTGATGCTGCCATTGGCCTTGCTGCGCCACTGGTAGTCATCCAGTGAATTGCGGATGTCACGCTCCGGATCATCGGAGAACTGCCGGTATTTATGCTCCAGCACCACGGTATAGGCCAGGCGCGTGGTGAAGCGGCCATAGCGGCCGGCGTCGAAGCGCCAGTTGCCTTTCAGGTCCAGGCCGCGCACCGACTCGGAGGCCGCGTTGATCGGATTGATCAGCACGCGGGTTACCTGGTCCGGCTGCACCGTGGCATTGGACGGGTTGCGGATCACCCGCGACAGCGCGTCCTGGCACAGCGGTGAACCGATATCGCGCGCTTCGCCACCCAACGTGCGTCCCAGGCGGCAATCGGCTTCATCACGAAGAATACGGCTGGTGTCGAGGCTGGTGACCTCATTGTCGATGCGGATGTCGTAGTAGTCGGCACTGAAGTCCAGCCCGGACAGCGGCGACCAGACCACGCCGAACCCATAGGATTTGGCGGTTTCCGGCTGCAGCTGTGCGTTGGCACGGTTGCTGTAGTCGATCGACAGGCCGTTGTAGTCGCAGTTGTCGTACGACTGGCCTGCAGTACGGCAGCGCCAGTAATCGGTCATGCCCGGGTTGTAGCCGCGGGTCTCGGTGGCGAACACGTAGTTCATGTCCGGCGCACGGAAGCTGGTCGCGGCAGAGCCGCGGATCAACAGGCTCTCGATCGGGCGGAACTCGACGCCGAAGCTCCAGGTCGCCTTGCCGATGTGCTCGCCGCCTGCGCGGTACTGGTCGTAGCGGCCGGCCAGCGTGGTGGTCAGCGATTGCAGCAGCGGCAACTGCAGTTCAACGCCGGCCGCATAGCGGTCACGATCACCGCCGGCACCGATACCGGCGCTGGTGTTCCAGAACTCGCCGGTGCCCAGGCGCGGGTCCGGGCGGTTGCGGTAGCCCTGGCTGCCGGCCTCGACCACCGCCGCCAGCGCAGCATCGCCGCCCGGCAGTGCGAACAGGCGGCCATTGATGCTGGCGCTGAAGGTCTGCAGCCACGCCGCGTTGCGACTTTCCTGATAGTCGGACAGGCCCTCGTACTCGTTCGGAGTCAAAGGCTTGAACAGGCGCACCGGGTCCGGCGCATAGACCTCCACGCCATTGCGCACGCCCAGCTTCGGGCCCAGCAGGTACTCGTTGATGCCGGCCAGCAGCACCGGGCGACGGGTGCGGTTCTCGTAGCGCGAACGGCTGTAGACCGCCTCGTAGTCCCAGCCGCTGTCGCCGATCTGGCCGCGTGCGCCCACGTTGAACGACCACGAGTTCTCCAGGAACCGATTGGCATTGCGCGGCAGGCCACCGATTTCTTCCGGCGCGAAGCGGCGGTACCAGCTCTCCAGGTTCCCGCTGTTCTGGTTGTAGAAGTAGTTGCGTGACGACGTCCAGGTCGGCGCGCGCGTGTTGTTGTAGATGCGCGCGCTGCCCACGGCGACATCGGCGAACAGGTCGGTGGTCTCGTTGAGGTGGAAGGTGAACAGGCCATAGCCATTGAGGTTGCGCTTCTGGGTCTGCACGGTCCAGTAGCTGGCGGCGGCCTCGTTGCTGCCGCAGTACCAGCCCTGGCGCGGGTTGTTGGCACGGAACACGCTGCCGCCATAGATGCCCGACGCTGCGTCGCAGCCGCTCACGCCCGGATCGATGTTGCGGCCGGTGGCAGCATTGCGGCGATAGGCGATCGCGGTCGCCTGCGGCGCCTTGCCGGCCGGATCATCGTCCAGTGAATCCATGAAGTCGCGTTGGCGCGCGTGGATCGCCTTGCGCACGTCGAACTCGAAGCCGAACAGCGCATCCCAACGCTCGCCGGAACTGCCACCGACCACCTGCGCGCGCTGGTTGTCACCCCCGCCCTGCTGGGTGCCGCCGGCGCGCACGCTCACGTCCACGCCTTCAAAACGGTCCTTGAGGATGATGTTGACCACGCCGGCGATGGCATCGGAGCCATACACCGCCGACGCACCCGCAGCGAGCACCTCGATGCGCTCGATCAGGGCGCTGGGAATGTTGGCCAGGTTGACCACATTCACCGAGCCCTCGTAGGCCAGCGGGTAGTCGGCCTGGCGGCGGCCGTTGACCAGCACCAGCGTGCGGTTCGGACCCAGTCCGCGCAGGTTGATGGTGTTGGCGGCCGGCGTGAACGTATTGCCGAAGTCCTCGCCCTGCACGTTGCCGGTGTTCTCGGTCAGCGCGCTCAGCGCGTCGAAGGCGTTGCGGTAGCCCTGCGCATCGATCTGCTCGCGGCTGATCACCGTCACCGGCGAGGGCCCCTCGACACTGGCACGGGGAATGCGCGAGCCGGTGACCTTCACTTCCTGTAATGTGGTGGGTGCGCTTTCCTGCGCGAAGGCCGGCAGCGAGACCAGCATCAGGGACGACAGCGCGAGCACCAGCGGACGCGGGCGCAACGCCTTGTGGGAGGCGGACATGGGCTTCCTGGGGGGAGTGGGCGGGTGGTACGGGGGAGCCGTGGCCTGTGCGGCACATAACGATCCCGTAACGAAAGTGTCCTGAATGGGTGGTTTCAACGGAAATGACCAGCCCTGATGGGCTTATGCCTGAACCGAATCAGACGGACCCACGGCACCGCCACACTTTTGCAATGAATTGCATGGTCTGGCGCTTTTCCGATACGCATCGTGCATGGATGACCAACCGCGCCACCTACACTCACCTCGCCCCGCTGCGCCCCGTCCTGCGCCGCCACCTGCTGCACCTCCAGGCAACGCCCATCACCCTGCGTTCGTTCCAGCGCACCGATCTGCCGCGCTGGCGCACCTTCGACGACCGTCGCCAGCGCGGCCAACGGCCGTCCTACGGCATTGATGAAGAGGCCCGCTTCCTCGCCAGCGTCCATCGTTCACGCCTACAGGAAGACAACGATCTGCTGGTACTGGGCGTGTTCGACGACGCGCAGGGCATCCTGCACGACCAGCTGCATGTCCGCCTGCAGTCGCTGCATTCGCGCTGCGCAGAACTGCAGTCGCTGCAGCACCGCAACGCGCATCCACAGGCCACACTGCGCGCGCTGTGCCCGTTCCTGTTCGACAATGTCGGCCTGCATCGCATCTTCGTCCTACTGCCACCGGGTTGCACCACCCCTTTCGCCCAGGCACTGCAGGCCCACGGCTTCATGCGCGAAGGCATCCTGCGCGACTACCACCTGGACGCCGAGGGATGGCATGACCGCCAGCTGCTGGCGCTTACCGCGCCGGCGTGGCGCAGCAATCTGCAGCGGATCGGCTAGCGCACCCGCTCCAGTGCCGCACCCGCGCCGGTCAGCACCGTGCAGGCGTGGTCCTGCAGTTCTTCGCCGCTGGCATCGTTGCCGCTGGCGGCATCCACGCGGGTGGCCAGCAGGATGAAGCCGGGGCTGCCCTGCACGTCATCGCGCCCGGCCACCACCAGGCTCCACTGGCCCACATCGCCCACGCCGCTCAGGCCATAGGCCAGCAGGTTGAGCGGATTGGCGGTCATTTCTGCACCGGGCAACAGATAGGCCTGGTACTGATGCCCGCGCAGAAGTACCGGCAACGGTGACCAGCGTGGCCCCAGGGTGCCGGCGTGTGCATCCAGGGCCTGCAACACGTCCGTGCGCAGGCAATCGACATGGATATGCAACTGGTGCTGCGACCGTCCGTGCGGTGAGTTCAGCGCCAGGCTGGCCACGTTGCGCGGCAATGGCTGGCCCAGGGCCTGTTCGGTGTGCGCGCGCGCCTGCCAGGCGGCCGCGAAATAGTTGGGCGCCCCACGCTGGTAAAGACCGCGGCTCTCGATGCCACTTACCTTGTCCAGCGGCATCAGCAGGAACTGGTAGTCACCGTGTGCATCCTTGACCAGCACGTCACGGCGGCCGGCCGCCGTCTCCACCCGCAGGCAGCTGCCGCGCGGGCCGTCAGCTGCCTGGCAGTCACGCTCGATCAGGCGCCACAGTGCATCGGAATGGGCGGGCGGCGGAGGCGCGCTCGCACAGGCGGACAACAGCAGCAGGGGCGACAGCAGCAACGGGCGCAGGGACACGGCGGCGACTCACGGAACAGGCACGGCAGGCGGCGCCGCGCTGCATTCTAGCCAGCGCGGTGCTGCAATCAGTAGGTGCCGAACGGCACTTCAACCACGATCGGGGCCACGCCCTCGCCCGCCTGCAAGGTGTAGCGGTCCAGTGCGCCATCATCTTCGGCGTGCGGCTGGCGCTGGAAATGCAGGGAATAGCGGTCATCCCCCAGGCGCACGGCACTGCCATCGGCCTCCAGCGCGGCACCTTCGGGAATCAGCAGCCCACCCAGGTCGCTGTAGGCCCCCGGCACATCGGTGAAACCATAGTCGGCCAGTTCATCCACGCGCTGCATCGCATAGACATGCGGCAGGTAGGGGCGTGCCGGGCTGCGGCCATTGCTGAGGTCGGTCACCCAGGCCTGTGGCAGGTGGTATTGCTCGCGCAGTGCGGCCACGCCCAGCGACGGGCTGGCCACCTGCAGGCAGCACACCGCGCGCTTGCCCTCACGATCGACAATGGCGAATCGATCGCCACGGGTGGCGGCCTGCGGCAGCATCGCGAACGCCAGGTTGCGCTGAGCGGGTGCGTAGCCTGCCTCGGTCTGCAGGTTGCGCCAGGCACCGAACACCGGCGCTTCCGCAACGGCGTCCGGCGCCGGCTCGATGGCAGAGGCGGCAAACGCCACGCCCAGCACCGACACTGCCAGTACCCTTCTTGCCCTGCGCTTGTCGCGCAAACTGCCTGCCGTCATAGCGTATCCAACACCTGCACCGGAATGGCCCGGCCTGCCCGCTGGCGTGCTGCCAGCCATCCCTGCCACTATGCAATGACCACGCTGTGCCGGCAATGACCGGAGTGCTGACGCCTTTCGCGCGACGGGTGCTATCGTTCCGCCCATCTTCCCTGCGCAGGAGCGCTCGCATGTCCGCCTTCCGTCTGTCCCTGCTACTGCCTGCGTCGGCCCTGCTGCTGTCGGCCTGCGTCAGCACCCCTGGCCCGCAGGTCAAGGGTACCGGCCACTGCGATGCCAGCCAGCTGGGCTGGGCGATCGGCCAGCCGGCCAACGAACCCAACATCCGCCGCCTGTCCAGCGAGAGCGGCGCCGGCCTGGTCAACCCGATCGGCCCCAGCACCATCACCACCAAGGACATCCGCCAGGACCGCCTGCGCGTGTTCGTGGACAAGGACAACATCATCACTTCCACGCGCTGCGAGTAGGCGCTGTAGAGCCGAGCCCACGCTCGGCTGCGCTTCCGTGACAGCCGAGCGCAGGCTCGGCTCTACAGAAAACCCCAGTCGAGCATGGCTCGACGCTACATGTCAGGGTTCGGTATACCCCGCGCAGTCCGGCAGCGCCTGGTCGGGGTGGAACACCCCATCACTGAAGCGGAACAGCCGCGTATAGCTGCACGCCGGGTCCTGTTCGGTGCGCAGGTCCTTCTTCTTCAGCGGGCCCTTGGCCAGCGAATCCTCGAAGCGCGAAACACCGGCCGGGAACCGGGTCGCCACGGTCTGGTAGCGCAGCACCGGCATGCCCTCGGCCACCGGATCCAGCCCGAGCTTGGCCGAGAACCCGTATTCGTCGTGGCAGGCGCCTGCGCGCTGCTTCATGTCCTGCTCGCTGAAACAGGCGCGGATCATCGCATTGCCCAGCCATGGCACGGTCAGCACGTCGTCGTCCACCTGGATGTCGTCCTGCAGGTGGCGCACGCGTGCCAACTGCAGCGTGGACGCGTCGGCCCCTCCACCGGAGTACATGGTGCTGAACTTGACGATGCCGCCTACCAGCACATTCTGGCGGGCGCGCTGCTGCGGGTCGGTCACTGTTTCGTCGCTGCCCACGCCCGGCGCCAGGCGCACGATCCACGGCCACAGTGACAGGTCGGCTTCCTGCGGCACGTCGATGCTGACGTGGTAGGTGTGTGGCTTGCCCTGGCCCGGCCCCTTCTCAAGCACTTCCAGCACGGTCGGCCGGTCTCCCTCCTCGGCCACCGGCTGCACGCGTACGCACCAGTTGCCGTCCCGCGTGCAGTCATAAAGCCCCGACGGTCCAGTCTCACTCGCGATCAGTACCTGTCCCAGCGGCTCCATCATGTTGCCGGCGGCATCGCGCTGCTGCGGCAGGATCGCGCTCTGGGCCAGCGCCAGCAGCGGGATCGCCAGCAATGCAGTGCACAGGGTGGCGCGGGCGGCAGCGGTGGGCATGGACGGCTCCTGCGGTTGGGCTTCCGATGGTAACCGTTGCCCACCATCATTTTTGTAGAGTCGAGCCATGCTCGACTGCTGTTTATCAGGAAGAGCAGCCGAGCATAGGCTCGGCTCTACATCATCCGCAGTCGCAGCTGCCCCACCCCTTCGCCTTCGAGGTCTGGCCGATGCCCGGGTTGAACGTATTGCTCGGGTCCAGCTGCTTGTAGAACCCGGCCAGCGCCGGCTTGGCCGGGTACAGGTGGCCGACGTTGTGCTCGGCCGGATACTCGGCGCCACGCTGGTCCAGCAGCGCCCACATCGCGTGCTCGATCGCCATCGGGTCTTCGCCCTTGCGCGCGATGTAGTCCTGATGGAACACGTGGCACAGGAAGTGCCCGTAATACAGCTTGTGCAGCAGACGGGCGTCGATATCGGGTGGCAGCTGCTCGAACCAATCCGTATCGTCGCGGCGCAATGCGATATCCAGCGCGACGATGTCCTGCACCTGCTCACGATGCACTTCGCGATAGCGGACTGCCGCACCGGCCACCGCGAAGCGATGCAGGAACGCCTTGCGTCCCTCCTCGGCCGTGCAGTGGAAATAGCCGCCTTCGTGCCCGGCGAAGAACCCGCGCAACCAGGCCTCGGTTTCCGCAGCGTCCTGGGCAGAGACCTTCAGCAACAGGTGATGCTCGTAACGTTGCCGGAACTCGCCCATGCGCTTTGGCAGGTGCGAGGGCAGCAGGCCGGTCAGCACCTGCATCACCCGGTCGGTCACCCCGCGCAGGCCCAGCCGTTCGAACCAGCCATCGATGCGGCTCTTCAATGCAAACGCCGCGGGCACACGGGAGGTACCGAGGCGATCAATCAGCAGGAAGCTGTCCTTGCCGTAGCGCTCGCCGATGTCATAGGCATCGCGGTGAATGTACTCGCCCGCGATCGGCAGGCGCTCGAAGCCGGTCAGCAGCTGGCGACGGATCGCGGTGAGGCTGTCGGTGCGGTTGCTGCCGATGTAGAAGACTTCGGCGGCCTCCTTTTCGAAGGTGTCCAGGCGCACCGCGAACACCGCCAGCTTGCCCGCGGACCCGGCCGCCTCGAAATGGCGGCTGGAATCGGCGTTGAAACGTGCGGGGGTATCGGCATCGACCTTGCGTACTTCCTCGGCATAGCGTGGATCGGAAGCCGCACGGCCGTCGCCATCGCCCACGTCGGCGGCCGTGTAGTCACCGGCCTGCAGGCGCTGCAGGATCTGCTCGGGCGTATCACCCAGCGCGATGCCCAGATGGTTGACCAGCTGCAACTGGCCCTGCGCATCGACCTGCGCATACAGCGCCAGCTCGGTGTAGGCCGGGCCGCGACGCACCAGCGCGCCACCGGAGTTGTTGCAGATGCCGCCCAGCACCGAGGCGCCGATGCAGGACGAGCCGATCACCGAATGCGGTTCGCGACCCAGCGGTGCCAGCGTCTGCTCCAGTCGGTCCAGCGTCGCACCGGGCAGGCACAGCACCTGGCGGCCTTCGTTCAACAGCTGGATGCCGGTCAGGCGCAGCGTGCTGACCAGCACGATGGGCCGGCCGTAGTCATCGCCGTCTGGGGTCGAGCCACCGGTCAGCCCGGTGTTGGCCGCCTGCAGGATGATCGCGGCGCCGCCCTGCACCGCTGCCTGCAGCACGCGCCACAGTTCCAGCAGCGTCCCCGGTCGCACCACCGCCAGCACTGGGCCATCGCCGAAGCGGTAGCCGCGACGGAAGCGCCGCGTGGCCTTGTCGCCGGTCAGTACATGGCGATTGCCGACCGCATCGCGCAACTGTGCCAGCACGGCGTCGTGGCCGCTCATGGCAGGCTGACCAGCGAATCGCGGCCGATGTCGGCGATGCGGCGCGCACCGGTCAGGGTCATCGCCACGCGCATTTCCTTGGCGATCAGGTCCAGCAGGTTGGCCACGCCGGCCTCGCCCTGCGCGGCCAGCGCATAGACGAAGGCACGCCCCAGCAGCACGGTATCGGCCCCCAGCGCCAGCATGCGCACCACGTCCAGGCCGGTACGGATGCCCGAATCGGCGAGAATCTTCAGATCGCCCTGTACCGCGTCGGCAATCGCCGGCAGTGCACGTGCGGTGGACAGCACGCCGTCCAGCTGGCGGCCACCGTGATTGGAGACCACGATGCCATCGGCACCGAACTTCACCGCATCACGCGCGTCATCCGGGTCGAGGATGCCCTTGATCACCATCGGGCCCTTCCAGAATTCGCGGATCCACTCCAGGTCCTTCCACGAAATGGAGGGATCGAAGTTGCTGCCCAGCCAGCCGATGTAGTCCTCCAGCCCGGTCGGGTTGCCGCGGTAGGTGGAGATGTTGCCGAGGTCATGCGGGCGGCCGAACAGGCCCACGTCCCACGCCCAGTGCGGATGGGTGATGGCCTGGCCGATGCGGCGCAGCGAGGCATTCGGGCCGCTCATGCCCGAGTGTGCATCGCGGTAGCGCGCGCCCGGCACCGGCATGTCCACGGTGAATACCAGCGTGGTCACGCCGGCGGACTGTGCACGCTCCAGCGCATTGCGCATGAAGCCACGGTCGCGCAGCACGTACAGCTGGAACCACATCGGCCGCTGGATGGCCGGTACCACTTCCTCGATCGGGCACACCGACACCGTGGACAGGGTGAACGGGATGCCGCGGCTGTCGGCCGCGCGCGCCGCCTGTACCTCGCCGCGCCGCGCATACATGCCGGTCAGGCCGACCGGCGCCAGCGCCACCGGCATCGCCAGTTTTTCGCCGAACAGCTCGGTTTCCAGGCTCAGGTCGGACATGTTGCGCAGGATGCGCTGGCGCAGCGCGATGTCGGACAGGTCGGAAACGTTGCGCTTCAGCGTGTGCTCGGCATACGCGCCGCCATCGATGTAGTGGAACAGGAACGGCGGCAGCCGGCGTTCGGCAGCAGCACGGTAATCGGTGGAGGCGGAGATGATCATGGGGTCAACCGTGGGGGGAAGGCAGGCGCGAGGCCCGCGCACGCCGGGCTTCGTTGTCATCGAGGGTGCGCAGCGTGGTGTGCACGAACTCGAGGTGGGCATGCGCGGCGGCGCGCGCGCGTTCGGCGTCGCCGGCCAGCACCGCATCCATCATCTCGCGGTGCTGGTCGGACAGCGGCGAGAAGGTCCTCGCCGAGGTGTAGAGCTTTTCGCGGCTCTGCGAGATGTTGGTCTGCAGCAGTTCGAACAGGCCGCGCATCACCTGCAGAAGGACCAGGTTGTGCGAGGCCTCGGCGATGGACAGGTGGAAGGCCGCGTCGGCCTCGGCTTCGCCGGTGGGGTCGTCCTTACCGTGCGCGTCCATCATGGTCTGGAAGGCCTGTGCGATGCGCGCGCGGTCCTCGTCGGTGGCACGCAGCGCCGCATGCCAGGCGGTGGCACCTTCCAGCGCGTGGCGGATCTCCAGCACGTCGAAGCGGTATTCCGGGTCGCCCTGGAACAGCGGCAGGTACGGCGCCAGCGGTTCATCCAGCGCCTGCCGCGCGCGTGCCGCAGGCTCGGCCACGTAGGTGCCGCCACCGACGCGTGCGGTCAGCAGGCCCTGGCTGGCCAGCTGCGCGATGGCCTCGCGCAAGGCCGTGCGCGAGACCCCCAGCTGCACCGCCAGGGTGCGCTCTGCGGGCAGCCGGTCACCCGGCTGCAGCCGTTGTTCCTGCACCAGGCCGCGCAGCTGCGCGGCCACCTTGTCGGAAATACGTTGCGTGCTCATGGCGCCATTGTGGCCCGAAGCGCGCAGCGGGTGGTCGGCCAGCCGCGCATGGCTCAGGGAATCATCCAGGTCAGCCAGTAAGCCTGGGCCAGGGTGATCAGGCCGACCATCGTGGTGAAGATCAGGCTGTGCTTGACCGTGAAGCGGAACAGATCCGACTCCTTGCCGGCCAGGCCGACCGCCGCGCAGGCAATGGCGATCGACTGCGGCGAGATCATCTTGCCGGTGACACCACCGGTGGTGTTGGCCGCCACCAGCAGCACGTCGGACACGCCGATCTGCTGTGCGGTGGTGGCCTGCAGTGCCGAGAACAAGGCATTGGACGAGGTGTCCGAACCGGTCAGGAACACGCCGAGCCAGCCCAGGAACGGTGAGAAGAACGGGAACGCGTCGCCGGTATGCGCCAGCGCCAGGGCCAGCGTGGCAGACAGTCCCGAGTAGTTGGCGATGAAGGCGAACGCCAGCACCATGCCAATCGAGTAGATCGGCATGCGCAGCTCACGCACGGTCTCGCCGAAGGTCTGCAGCGCCGAACGGGCCGGCATGCGCAGCGCGATGATGGCGATCAACGCGGCCAGGATGATCGAGGTACCGGTGGCCGAGAACCAGTCGAATTTATAGACCGCCTCATAGCTCAGCGGCGCATCCACGATCGGTGGCATCTTCTGCACCAGCTGATCCAGGCCCGGCACCGGGATCTTCAGCACCCAGCCTTCCAGCGGGCCGCCCGCCGCGAACAGCGACTTGAACGGCTTGATGCTCCACAGCGTGACCATCGCGGTGAGGATCAGGAACGGCGACCATGCCCTGGCGATCTGGCCGACGCTGTGGCGCGGTGCCTCCAGTGCCTGTGCGGCCGCCTCGGCGCTGGTTTCGGTGTCGAAACGGAAGATCCGTACCGGCTTCCAGCGGCGCAGGAACAGGGTAAGGCACACCAGCGACGCCAGCGAGGCGGTGATGTCCGGCAGCTCCGGGCCGATGAAGTTGGAGGTCAGGTACTGCGCGATGGCGAACGAACCACCCGCAACGAGCACCGCCGGCCAGGTCTCCTTGATACCCCGCCAACCATCCATGATCGCCATGATCCAGAACAGCACGATGATGGTCAGGAACGGCAGCTGGCGACCGGCCATCTGGCCGATCTCGAATGCATCCAGGCCGGTGACCTGCCCGGCCACGATGATCGGAATGCCCATCGCGCCGAACGCTACCGGCGCAGTGTTGACGATCAGGCACAGGCCGGCGGCATACAGCGGCTTGAAGCCCAGCCCGACCAGCAGCGCCGCGGTGATCGCCACTGGCGCACCGAAACCGGCCGCACCTTCCAGGAAGGCACCAAAGGCGAAGCCGACCATCAGCATCTGCAGGCGCTGGTCTTCAGTCACCGACAGGATCGAGGCGCGGATGATGTCGAACTGTCCGGTCTTGACCGAGACCTTGTAGAGGAACACCGCGCCGATGATGATCCACGCGATCGGCCACAGGCCGTAGACGAAGCCGAAGCCGGCCGCGCCCAGCGCCTGGGGCAACGGCATGCGGTAGAACAACAGGGCCACGCCGAGTGCGATGGCCACGGTGATCGTGCCGGCCAGCCAGCCCTTCATGCGCAGCACGGCCAGGGCAACGAAGAAGAACGCGATCGGCAGCAGCGCGATCAGGCTGGACAACCACAGGTTGCCGGCGGGGTCGTACAGGTGTTGCCAGGGCTGCATGAAGACTCTCGACTGGAAACGGAAGGGGCCCACCGCAGGCGGTGGGTCGCCGTGGCCGCTGATCATTGGTATTACCATTAATGATTGCGATCCGACCACTTGCGGCGGATTTAACCGCCTCTCCGACGAAGAGCCTATTAGACCATAGGGCTAGCCTTCATATTGGTCCGACCATTATGGACTTGCTGGTAGTGCCGGCTGCTGGCCGGCAACTCGACCTTCCCTACGAAATCCGCTTCTCCAACCGCCGCATCACCGCCAGCACCAGCACGCACAGCACGCTGACCCCGATAGCGATCACGTACTTGCTGATCCCCACCGCGATGCCGATGGCCGCCGCCATGATCAACGAGCTGGCCGTGGTCAGGCCGCTGACCTGGTCCTCGCGTGACCCACGCAGGATGGTGCCAGCGGCAACGAAGCCGACACAGGCGACCACCGCTTCGATCAGGCGCACCGGATCAACCTGCAGCAAGTCGCGGTAGCGCTCCTGCTGGAAATGCTCGGCCACCGAGTCGCCAAGGCCGACGATCAACGCGGCGGCCCCTGCGATCAGCATGTGCGTACGCAGGCCAGCGGCGTGCTTGCCCATCTCGCGCTCGACGCCGAGCACGCCGCCGAACAGCATCGCTGCGGCAACGCGCAGCAGGATCGAGACATCCTGGGTAAGTTCCATGGGAAAGCTCCGGAATTTTCCCGGAGCGTCGCGCGGCGATTGTGGGACGGCGGTGAAGGCCATGGCACGCCTTCTTCACCGCCCGCTTTCATCCACGCATGGCGTGGATCTGCGGGCCGCATTCGCTCACTGCGCGAGGTAGCCACCATCGATGGCGTAGTACGTGCCGGTCGCGAACGAGGCATCGTCGCTGGCCAGCCAGGCTACCAATGCGGCCACTTCCTCCGGCGTACCCAGCCGCTTCAACGCATGCCGCCCTTCCAGCGTGGCGCGCACCTTCGGGTCCATCTTCTCCAGCAGCGGTGTGCTGATGAAGCCCGGGCCGACCGCGTTGACACGAATGCCGTCGGCCGCATGCTCCCAGGCGGCGGTCTGGGTCAGCCCGACCACGCCGTGCTTGGCCGCCACGTACGCAGTGGAACCGGCATAGCCCACCTGGCCCAGGATCGAGGCCATGTTGATGATGCTGCCGCCCGTGCCGGCCGCGCGCATGGCCTGGATCTGCGCACGCTGGCACAGGAACACGCTGGTGAGGTTGACATCGATCACGCGCTGCCAGCCATCGATAGGATAGTCACCGCTGGCGGCGGCCGGCCCGCTGATGCCGGCGTTGTTGACCGCCACGTGCAGGCCGTCGAGTTCCTTGATCGTGCGCTGCACCGCTGCCTCCACCGCCGCGTCGTCGGTGACGTCAAGCGCGATGCCGATGGTCTGTGTGCCGGTGCTGCGCAACTGCGCCACGGTGGCATCCACTGCATCCTGCTTGAGGTCCCAGACCGAGATACGGGCACCGGATGCGGCCAGCGTCTGGGCCACGGCCAGGCCGATGCCCGACACACCGCCGGTCACGATCGCGGTCTTGCCGGTGAGCTGGTAGTCAATCATCTGCGTTTTCCATATGCGGGGGTATCGAAGTGGCCTGCAACAGCCAACCCACCCACCTTACGCGCGCGCCCGTGATGGCCGGGCTGACACCGCGTCTCCAGATCGTTCCAGCCATGAAACCTCAACTGCAGTTTATGTATGGAATTACGTACGGATATGCGTGCAAAACGCCGGCGTATGCTCGTCGACATTTTCACTTTGGCCGTAATCGCCAATCGGTTTGACCTTATTGAAGTCAATAGCGCGCGAATCGCGGCGACAATGGGAAACGCTTCCAGTTTCTTCGACACCTTCAATTCAACCTGTGTTTGCGCAGAGCGATGTCCCGATATTTCACTTTTGCTGATTACCGCCAGTTCGGCGAACGCCATGGCTACGACTACCGGATCGAAGGGAGTGAACTGCGCGACGACCAATGGGCAGGGCGTGGCGACGTCCACGAACAGTCACTGCGCGGTGGCTTGGGCCTGATCGCCTCGGACGTGCACAACCGGTTCACCTACACGGCCACCGCTGTGCACGGTGCCGGCCTGACCATCCGCCTGATGCTGCAGGGCGAAGTGGATGTCCAGTTTCCTCGTCGCAAGGGATTCACCCTGCGCGCCGGCACAGGCATGACCACCAGCCACCATGAACCAGTGTCGATGGCCGGACTGCATCCCGGTGGCAGCCACCTGCGGGGGGTCAGCTTGAGCGTACCGGCCGATCTGGACGTGGACATGCTGCGCCTGCCGGCACTGCAACGGGTCCTTCATTCCCCTCTGCAGTGCCGTCACTGGGCCATTCCGCATGCCTTGCTGCCGACGCTCGCCCAGTTGTTCGACAGCCCCTGGCAGGACGACATCGATGCGCTGTGGCGCGAAGGCGTGGCCCTTCAGGTGTTGGCCGTCGGCCTGCAGGCCCAGGATATGCAGACCGAGCATGTACGCACGCTGCGCGCCGGCCAGCGCGAGCGACTGGAACGGGTGCGCAGTTACCTGCATGACGACCCCAGCCATGCCCACAGCCTGATCGAACTGGCCCAGCTGGCCTGTATGAGTCCGAGTTCCTTGCGCCGCCATTTTGCCCAGCAATATGGAAGCTCGGTGTTCGACTACCTGCATGAGCAGCGCATGCGCCATGCCGAACAGGGCCTGCGCGAAAACGGATGGACCGTCGAGCAGGCTGCCGCCGCCAGCGGCTACCGCCACCCCAGCAACTTCGCCGCCGCGTTCCGCAAGCGCTTCGGCCTGGTCCCCAGCCGCTGGCGCACGGGCCCGTCGAAGGTGGGCTGAAGGCCCGGGCCCTGGTAGGTGTCGACCTTGGTCGACATGCTCCTGCGCCATTGCGGATGCCGGCCAGCGGCCGGCACTACCACGTGCTGCCAGGCACGGCCCGGCGCCACCCTGCGGGCCTCAATACACCGGCAGATCGATGTAGCTGGCCTGCGCAGCGCTGTGCCACACGCGCTGCGTGGCCTTCTGGTAATCGCCCGGCTTGGCCAGGTAGATGTTCGGCACGTAGGTCTGCGGGTTGCGGTCGTACAGCGGGAACAGGCTGGACTGCACCTGCACCATCACCCGGTGGCCCTTCTGGAACGTATGGTTGGCGTTGGGCAGATCGAAGCGATACGGCAGCACCTGGTTGGCGGCCAGCGGCTTCGGATCGGTGAAGCTCTCGCGGTAGCGGCCACGGAAGATCGCCAGCGACACCGGCAGCTCGTAGCCACCCATCTCCGGCGTGGACGCTTCCTGGTCCGGATACACGTCGATCAGCTTCACCACCCAGTCACTGTCGGTGCCACTGGTCGAGGCCTGCAGATGCACCACCGGCGCGCCGCCGATGCGCAGCGGCGCGGTCAGCGGTTCGGTGATGAAGGTCAGCACGTCCGGGCGACCATCGACAAAGCGCTGGTCCTTGACCAGCCAGGTGGTCCACATGTCGCGGTCACCGAAGCGCACCGGGCGCGGCACGAACGGCACCGGCTTGGCCGGGTCGGACACGTATTCCTCGAAATCACCCTCGCCCGCCGCCGGTGCCTGGAACGCCAGCTTGCCCCCGGCGCGCAGGTACAGCGGCTTGCTGCTGGCGGCACAGCCCTTGTCGCAGCTGCGCGGCCAGCCCTTCAAGCGGTCCCAGTGGTTTTCGCCGGTGTTGTAGATCAGCACCGGTGGCGTATCGGCCTTCGGCGCGCCATCCACCAGGTACTGGTCAAAGAAGGGCTTGAGCACGTCGCGGCGGAACTGCAGCGCGGTATCGCCGTCGAACTTCAGCGCACCCAGTTCGCTGCCGCTGTAGTTCACCTGGCTGTGGCGCCACGGGCCCATCACCAGGTAATTGCGGTTGTTGCCGCTATCGCGTCCTTCCATCGCCTGATAGGCGTGGTTGGCACCCCACATGTCCTCCTGGTCCCACAGGCCCTGCAGCCACATGGTCGGCACCTTCAGCGGTGTCTTTGCCATCACCGCGTCCAGCGCCTGGCCCTGCCAGAAGCCGTCATAGGCCGGATGCTCGACCAGCTTCTTCCACCAGGTCAACTGGTCCACGCCGGTGAAACGCGCGTAGTCGCCTGCCGAGCCGATGCGCAGGAAGGTGCTGTAATCGTCGTAGCCGAGGCTGGGCAGCGGCGTACCCTTGCCGCGCTTCTCGGTCTGCATGGCGAAGTAGTTGAAGTTGACCTGGCGGAACGCACCGTAGTTGAGCCAGTCGTCACCCATCCAGCCATCGACCATCGGGCTCTGTGGTGCGGCCACTTTCAGTGCCGGGTGCGGGTCGGTCAGCGCCATCACCACGGTGAAGCCCTCGTACGACGAGCCGAGCATGCCGACCTTGCCATTGCTCTCCGGCACGTTCTTCACCAACCAGTCGATGGTGTCCCAGGCGTCGGTGGAATGGTCGACCTGGGTGTTGTTCAATGGCCCGCGCAGCGGCCGGGTCATCACGTAATCGCCTTCGGAGCCGTACTTGCCGCGGATGTCCTGGAACACGCGGATGTAACCGCCGTCGACAAACACCTCGTCGCCCTGCGGCAGCAGGTCGCGCATGCGTGGCGAATCACTGCGGCTGGCGCGGCCAGCGGCATCGTAAGGTGTGCGGGTCAGCAGGATCGGCGCGTTGCGGGCACCCTTGGGCACCACGATCACGGTATACAGCTTGGTGCCATCACGCATCGGCACCATCACCACGCGCTTGTCGTAGTCACGACCGACATCGGGGGCAACGAAGGGCTTGCCGCTGATGTCCGGGGTCATCGGCGGGGTATCGGCGGCCAGCACGGTGCTGGACAGGCAAAGGGCAATGGCTACAGCGACGGCACGCACACGCATGGACAACCCCTCCCGGCAGGAAAGCCCCAAGCCTACTCCTGCCTGGCGCCGTGAAGTGTGTGCAGGCTTTGCATTCTTCGGTGGATGCAGGCAGGACTGATGGCACATGTGCGGCTCGACGGGCACGCATCGATCTGGCCGTTGTAGAGCCGAGCCCACGCTCGGCTGTGGCCACCGCAACCTCCGAAGAGCAGCCGAGCGTGGGCTCGGCTCTACAGCATCAGGCTGCCGTCACCTCATGCAGCGCCAGCCAGCACCAGCGCCCCTGCTCGTGCCTCAGTACCGCCAGCGACTCCCGCCATGCGGGTGCGCCGCCGTCGACCGAATGCCCTTCGCGATAGCGCAGCACCGCCAGCGGTGATGGCGCCTCCACCGCCTGCACGGCGTCGATGGAAATCTGCAGTCCTGGACGCGCGCCATGACCGCCCGCGAACAGTGCCTGCACGGCCTTCCGGTCCATTCGGCGTCCTGCGATACCGACCATGCTGAAGTCCGCACTGAAGTGCGCCATCAGATCCTCCAGCGCATCGGTGCCGACGTCGGCACGGAGCCAAGCCTGCAGCTTGTCGTGCAGGAGGTGGATTTCATGTTCTGCACTGATGTCCATCAAGCATTCTCAGGTTGGAAAAGGGAAACTGCGTCCGACCGGCGCAGCAGCGCCATCGGCAGCAGCGTCATTGCAGCAGCCAAACCCAGCGCCACGCTGGTGGCGCGTGCCGGCAGCCATTGCATGGCCAATGCCAGCAGCAGTGCGATGGCGGCGGTGCCGAGGCAGAAGCTGAGCTGGCGGTTGAGGTTCCAGAGTGCACTGGCATCGCCCAACGCCTCACGTTCCACGCCATGGAAGGCCAGCGTCTGCGCGGTGCTGCTGCACAGGCTGCCGCCGGCGCCCATCAGCGCGAACAACAATCCAGCCAGCACGAAGGACGGCTGTGGCAGCAGCGCCATCAACAACAGGCCGCTGGCCTGCAGGAGCATGCCGGCGCGCAGTACCGTGGCCGGGCCGAAGCGAGCCAGCAGGCGCTTGCTGGCGGTGATCGCAATGGCCGAGGCCAGCGCCCAGGGCAGCATCAACGCGCCGATGCGTGCCGCGCTGTAGCCGGCCTGGTGCAGCTGCAGGGTACTGACCAGCTGGCTGCCGATGAATACACCGGGTACGGCGAGATACACCAGCATCGCCAGCCGCAGCCCGCGATGGGACAGCAGCGACCAGCGCAGCAGTGGCTGCGCCTGCTGACGTGCATGCCGCAGGTGGGCCGCCGCCAACAGCATTGCGATCAACAGCAGTACGGCACCGGCGGCCCGATGGCCGGGTTCACCCAGCCAGGTCAGCGCCAGCAGCAGCGCGCCCAGCGCCATCATCGCCGTGGAGAGCGCATAGGCCTGCAGGCGCGGCGCACTGCGCGCGCCATCGGCCGGCATCCAGGCCAGCACCAGCCCGATCGCCACCACCGCCAAGGGCAGGCTGGCCCAGAGCACACCGCGCCAGGACAACCACTGCACCAGCAGCCCGCCCAACGCGGGCGCCAGTGCCGGCACCAGCAGCGCCACCAGCAGGATGCGCCGGGTCAACGCGCCACGCTGCTCGGGCGTGCACTGGCGGTAGGCCGCGGCCTGCGCCACTGGAATCAGCAGGCCGCCGGCCAGCCCCTGCAGCAGGCGCCAGCCCAGCAGCCAGCCGATACCCGGCGCAGCGCCGGCCAGCACAGCGGCGACCGCGAACAAGAGCAACGCCACCAGCAGCAAGCGACGCTCGCCACAGCGCGCGGCCAGCCACGGCGCCAGCGGAATCACCACGCTCAGGCCCAGCATGTACGCCGTGCCGACCCAGGCCAGGGTGCTGACGTCGGCGTGCAGCTCCGCTGCCAATGCCGGATAGGCCACCGTGGCGATGAACATGTTGACCAGATCCAGGGCGAATACCAGCAGGAAAATCGCCTCATGGCGCAGGCGGGGGGACGGCATCGGCGGCGCTCCAGCGGAGAAGTCGCCAGCATGCCGTGCGGGCCTTGTTGGAAAAACACGACGACAGCTGCAACACTGTCAAATCTATTTTGACAATGGATCGCCATGGTCAGCCTCGACCGCTTCGATATCTTCCGCGCCGTGGTCGAGGCCGGCAGCCTGACCGCCGCCGCCGATCGCCGCGGCCTCAGCCGCGCGGTGGTCAGCTTCAACCTGAAGCGGCTGGAACAGGAGCTGGGCGTGGCCCTGCTGCTGCGCAGTACCCGCCACCTAGCCCTGACCGAGGCCGGCGAGCAGTTCCTGCAACATTGCGTGCAGGCACTGGATGCTGCGCAGGCGGCGATCGATGCCGCGCGCCGCGACCAGCACCAGCTGCAGGGCGTGCTGCGCCTGACGACCACGCCGGAGTACGCCCAGCTACGCCTGATTCCCGCGTTGGAGGCGTTCCGCGCGCAGCACCCGGCCCTGCAGCTGCACCTTTCAACTTCTCCAGCGCCAGCGGACCTCATTCCCGAACGCTTCGATCTGGCGATTCGCCTCGGCCGCCTGCCGGACTCGGGCCTGCACGCCAATGAACTGGAACGGCATCCACTGTGCGCGGTAGCGGCGCCGTCACTACTGGCGCGCCTGCCCTCTGCCGATGCGGCCGATGACCCCGTGCAGCTGGGCACCCTGCCCCGCCTGGGCTACCCACGCCTGGCCGATGTGCCGGTGGTTGCACCTGACGGCAGCGATGCCCTGTTTGCCACCAACCCGGGCAATGCCGTGGTGCGCGTAGATGGTGCCAGCAGCCTGCGTGCCTTCGCCGTGGCCGGCGCCGGGGTCACCGTGCTGCCACGCTGGCTGATCGAGGACGACCTGGCCCAGGACCGGCTGCGCCCGGTGCTGCGCCAGCACCGTTTCCCGCAGCAGAGCGTGTACGCGGTCTATCCGCACAGTTCGCAGCCTTCACCGAAGGTGCGGCAGCTGATCGATTTCCTGCGCAGGTGGTTTGGCAGCGCGCCCGGGTGATGACGGCGTCCGCCGGGCGCGGCGTTCTGTAGAGCCGAGCCCACGCTCGGCTCCGTTCTACAACAGCCGAGCATGGGCTCGGCGCTACAGTAGATATCCGGTAGCGCCGGGCCGTGCCCGGCGAGCGCAGCGGCAATCTACAAACGGACACGGCCCCTTACGGGGCCGTGTCTTCAAGCATCAGCGCAGCACCTGTTCCACCAGCTGCACGTCCACGCTCTGCAGCGGTTCGGCGGCATTGCGCGACAGCTGCACCTGGTAAGTACCGCCGTCGATCTTCCACTGGCGGGCCTGCGCATCGTAGTGGGCCAGGGTCTTCGGCTCGGCTTCGATGCGGATGCGGCGCTGTTCGCCCGGCTGCAGGTTCACCTTGTCGTAGCCAATCAGGCGGATCGGCGTGGTGCTGCCAGCTGGAAGCTTCAGGTACAGCTGGGCCACGTCGGCACCGGCGCGCTTGCCAGTGTTGCGAATGTCCACGCTGGCGACCAGGCGCGAACCTTCCACGCTCACCTTGAGGTTTTCATAGGCGAACGAGGTGTAGGACAGGCCATGACCGAACGCGAAGGTGGGCTTCAGGCCCTTGGCCGCCATCCACTTGTAGCCGACGTTGGCGCCTTCGATATCGAAATCGAACACATCACCGAACGGCTTGGCCGGCTTGAAGCCGAGGCCATCGATATGCGGGCGCGGCAGCTGCGATTCGTCCGTCACCCAGGTCACCGGCAGGCGGCCGGACGGATTGACCTGACCGGTCAACAGCGCGGCAATGCCTTCGCCACCGCGGATGCCCGGGTACCAGGCCTGCAGCATCGCCGGCACCTGCGCCAGCCATGGCGTGCGCACAGGGCCATTGGTTTCCAGCACCAGCACGGTCTTCGGGTTGGCCTTGGCCACCGCCGAGATCAGCGCGTCCTGGTTGTCCGGCAACTGCATGTCCGGCAGATCCACCGATTCGGCGGCCCACTGGGTGGCGAACACGATGGCGACGTCGGCCTGCGCGGCCGCCCTGGCCGCAGCAGCTGCGTTGGTGCCATCCACATACGTGATAGTCGCGTCCGGACGCACCGCACGCAGCGATTCCAGCGGCGAGGACGGGTGGAAGATCACCGGGCCCGGCCAGGTGGTCGGCATCACGCCCGGCACCGCATTGGTGCCCTTGGCGGTGACGCCCACCATCGACGAACCACCGCCGCCGATCACGCCCTTGTCGGCATGGCCGCCGATGATGACGATGCGCTTCACGCTGTCGGCCAGCGGCAGCAGGTTGCCCTCATTGCGCAGCAGCACGCTGCCCTCTTCCACCGTGCGCTGGGCCACGGCGAAGCCGGCCTCGGCATCCACCTTCTGGTGCTGCGGCGGGTTGTCGAAGTTGCCATGCAGGAACATCGTGCGCAGGATGCGCGCCACCATGTCATTCAGGCGCGCCTGCGGCACCACGCCGCCATGCACGGCCAGACGCAGCGGCTCGTCGAAGAACACCGCCGCGTCGAACACTTCACCGGCCGACTGCTGGTCCAGGCCGGCCAGCGCCGCCTTCGAACCGCTGTGCACGCCGCCCCAGTCGGACATCACGAAACCGGGGAACTTCCATTCCTGCTTCAGCACCTGGTTCATCAGGTAGCCGTTCTCGCAGCCGTAGGTGCCGTTGATCTTGTTGTACGAGCACATCGCCACGCCCGGGCGACCGGCTTCCAGCGCGATCTCGAAGGCCAGCAGGTCCGATTCGTGCATGGCCTGTTCGCCGATGCGCACGTCGTGGAAGTTGCGGCGGGTCTCCATGTCGTTCAGCGCGAAGTGCTTCATCGAGGAGATCACGTGCTGGCTCTGCACGCCCTGGATCAGCGCGCCGACCATCGAACCGGCCAGCAGCGGGTCTTCACCGGCGTATTCGAAATTGCGGCCGTTGCGTGGGTCGCGCTGCAGGTTGACGCTGCCTGACAGCAGGATGTTGAAGCGCTGCTGCCATGCCTCGCGGCCCATGGTCGCGCCACCGGCGAAGGCCACTTCGCGGTTCCAGCTGGACGCGGTGGATGGGCCTGAGGGCATTGCCGTGGCGAAATCGCCCGGACGGATGCCGCCCGGATTGGTCACGCCGACGCCGGCATCGGCCGACTGCTGCGACGGAATGCCCAGCCGCGCCACGCCCGGCACGAAACCGGCCGAACCGACCGCACCTTCCGGCAGTGGGCCACCATCCTTGCCCAGCCCGAAGTAGCTGTGCAGCATCTGGAACTTCTCATCCTCGGTCATCGCCTTCAGCAGCAGCGCAGCGCGCGCATCGGCGTTGAGGGCGGTGTCCATCCATGGCTTTTCGCCGTGCTTGTCGGCGGCATAGGCCAGTGTCAGCAGGGTGGCGCGCAGGGTGCTGCCCTCCACCTTGAACGGTGCGCTGCTGGCGGCCTGGAAACCGTCGCTGAAATAGCTGGCATCCGCTTCCAGCGCCACACGCGCCGGATCGAAGCCGGCGGCCTTGGCCGATTCACCGGCCACTGCGCCGAGCAGCACCGCCGGTGCACCCAGCCGCGAACGGGTGACCAGCGCCGGCAGCTGCGCGGCACCTGCGCCGGCGTCGGTATAGACCGCCACGGTGTGGCGGCCATCGTCCAGGCGCAGGTAGTTCAGACCCGGCTGGTCCGGGCCGGATTCAGCGGCGATCGGCAGCCGGGTCAGCACGGCCTGGCCGCGTTGGGTCTGGCCATCGTCCTTGCCCGCAGCAATGAAGCGGTATTCGTAACCCAGTCCGTCGGCCAGCACCTGCAGCGGATCGACCTGGCCAATACCGCGCTGCACCTGGCGCACGCTCACCGCGTCCACCTGCAGGGTCTTCAGCTGGGCGGCCAGGGCCGGCATCGCCTCGGCGGTCGGGGCCTGTTCCAGGGTCAGCACGGTGAACGCGGCAGGGTCGGCCCAGGCCGGGGCGGCCAGTGCGACAGACAGGGCCAGGGACAGTGCAAGCGGCTTTGTAAACGTTTTCATCGGCAGGCGTAATTCCGTTGCCAAGGCAATCGGTCCAGGGAAAGTGCCGCCGAAGGGTGCAGCGTTCATGCCGCGCAGGAATTGCCAGGCAACCTCCCGCAGGCCGAAGGACGGGCCGGTCTGCGCCTGGGACCCTCCTCCCGGCGTGACAACCTGCCTGTCCGGGCCGCGCAGGGCGACCCAATCCTGTGAAGATTGTGCGAGGGTGTTCACACCTGTCAACAGGACCTAAGTCACAGAGGCAACCCGGCCAGCGGTTATCAGGCCATCACCGGCGGTCATCAGCAGGCCGCGTGGGGCTGCCGATAATGAGGTGTCACCGGCCCTGGACCCCGCCCATGAACATACACCGCGACTTCGATCATCTCTGGCGTGACCGCTGTGATACCTCCACCCAGCGCAGCCCACGCGTGCTGATCCGGGTATTCGTTGCCCCTGGCGAACTGGAGCGCAGCGTGGCGTTCTACGAGCAGTTGCAGGGTGTGGTGGCCGATGCGGGCTTCCCGTTTCCCGATGCCGGCCTACGCCTGGCGATGGTCGGTGCATTCCTGCTGATCGAAGGTTGCGATGAGGCGCTGGCGCCATTCACTTCGACCACGGGGACGCTGCTGGTCGATGACGTTCGGCCTTATCACGACAAACTGGTCGCCGCCGGTGCCGAGATCATCTTCCCGCTGCAGGTGGTGCCGACCGGGGCGGCGTTCAATGCGGTGCATCCCGATGGCACGGTGGTCGAGTACGTGCATCACCGGCCGGATCCGCACGGGCGGTGAGGGCGCGGCCGGGCGGCGCCGGTACCCGCAGATTCGACAGTTCCCTGCACGGCCTGCTGTAGAGCCGAGCCCATGCTCGGCTGCTCTTCGTTCAACTGTCGGAATATTCGATTTCGATGGAGATTCATCCACGCATGGCGTGGATCTACAATCCCTCCATGTCCTCCCCCGCCCTGCCCTGGAACGGCACGTTGCTGCTGGATGCGCACGCCGCCGTGCTGCACGGCCATGCTGGTGACAGCGCTTTGCATGCGCACTACGCCCATCAATTGCTGCTGAGCGACGGTACGCCCTGGCACGTCGAGATCGATGGCGTACAGCAGCAGGGCCAGCGGCTATGGCTGCCTTCGTTCCAGCCGCACGCGATCCTGTCGGCACCGGAAGCAGGCTGCACGGTGTTCCTTGAGCCGGCGCATGCCGACCTCGAACAGATCCAGCAGCACCTGCACGTGCTGCCCGGCACTGCGATGGAACTGCAGGACTGGTTGCCGCGATTGAGCCGCGCGCAGCCATTGGACCGGCGGGTGCAGGCAGCGCTGGCCCGCATCGCCCAGCACCTTCCGGGCCCGGTGCCGGCCGCCGATATCGCCGAGGCGGCGCACCTGTCGACCAGCCAGCTGCACCGGCGTTTCCAGTCCGAGCTGGCGGTGACCCTGCGCGGCTGGGTGCTGTGGCAACGGCTACGCACTGCGCTCACGCATCATCTGCGCGGGCACACCCTGACCGCCAGCGCGCATGCCGCCGGCTTCGCCGACCTGGCCCATCTCTCGCGCAGCCTGCGCCGCATGTTCGGCATCGGTGCCGCACAGCTGCAGGGCCTGCAGTTGCATGCGACCTGACACGGCCGATCACCCACGCCTGCGCAGGCCTTCGGGCAGCTCCGGCACCTCGCCATGCGGTAGTTCGCGGAACGGCGCCAGCAGCTGCCCCGCGTAATCGCGTGGATAGTCCGGTTGGCTGCCGATACCGAGATCGCATTGCTGCAGCCGATAACCGGGCGCATCGAAGGCGGTCCCCAGCAGATGATCCCATGCGGTCAGGAACAGGCCGAAGTTGACGTCACCGGCGGTACCGTAACGCATGTGATGGAAGCGATGCAGCGGTGCCCACGCCATCACCCGGCCCAGCACACCCAGGCGCATATCCACGTTGGAGTGCTGCAGCAGCAGCTGGATGGCGATGGCAAACGCCAGCACCGCCGCCACCGGCATCGGCAGGCCCAACAGCAGCAACGGCAGCACACCGCCCACCGCTTCGGCCGCCTGGTGCAGTGGGTGTTTCATCAGGCCGTTGAAGCCATACATGCGGGTCACGCTGTGATGCACCGCATGCAGGCGCCACAACCAGCCGATGCGATGGCTTGCGTAGTGCACCAGGGTAATGCCGAGATCGGCAGCGATGATCGCCACCAGTACCTGCAGTGCGAACGGCCACTGCAGCGGCCAGACCTGCCACGGAATGATCGCCGCCAGCAGCGGCACCGCCGCGATCGACAACAGGTTCAGGCCTTCGTTGACCAGCGCATGCAGGGTGTCACGCAGGCGGTCGCCATGATCGTGGTTGAACGCAGGATCGTACGGCCACGCGCGCTCGGCGGCGAACGAGAGCGCAATGGCGGCCGCCAGCAGGGCCAGCAGCCACAACGGATCGCCATGGCAGTGGCCGACCCAGACGACGGCAGTGGCGACGAACCCCAGCAGGAACAGCGGGGCATACAGGCGGAGGATCCAGTGTTTCATGGGCAACCCGGGAAATGAGGGCCTGCATGCTGGCGTGGCGTGCGGGTTGCTGGCTTGAACAAACGGCGCAACCCTGCCGCACCACGCTTCCCACATCCACGCATGGCGTGGATCTACAATGGCGCCCTCATCGCGCCCGGGGCCGGCATGGATTCCTTCAACCTGATGCGTGCCTTCCGTCGCATCGTCGAACGCGGCGGGCTCGCTCGTGCCGCCGAAGACCTGGGCATGTCGCCGGCCGGGCTCAGCAAACAGCTGCGCACGCTGGAAGCGCATCTGGGCGTGGTACTGCTGCAGCGGACCACGCGGCGCATGAGCCTGACCGAGACCGGCCACGCCTATTACCGCGAATGCTGCCGCCTGCTCGACGAGCTGGACGCATTGGAACGTGGCATCGCCGAGCAGCGTGGCGAGGTGACCGGGCGCCTGCGCGTCAATGTGCCGCAGTCGTTCGCGCTGAGCACGCTGTCGCCGCTGCTGCCCCGCTTCCTGCAGCAGCATCCGCAGCTGTCGCTGGACCTGGTGATGGAAGACCGCCTGCTCGATGCAGTCGGCGAGGGTTTCGATGTGTCGCTGCGGCTGCGTGCCGAGCTGGATGATTCACGCCTGGTGGCACGCCGGCTGGCCTCGCTGCAGCAGGTGCTGTGCGCGGCGCCGTCCTACCTGCAGCAGCATCCGGCGCCCCAGGCAGTAGGCGATCTGCAGGCCCATAGCGTGCTGGCCTACAGCCTGTCCGACTCACCGGGCAGTTGGCCGCTGCTCGGCCCGGATGGCCAGGTGACGATCACCCTGCCGGCACGCGTGACCGTCAACAACAGCCTGCTGCTGCGTGACCTGCTGGTGGCCGGCATGGGCATCGGCGCCCTGCCCTCGTTCCTGGCGGCACCAGCGCTGGCCCGTGGCGAACTGCAGCAGGTGCTGCCCGACCACCGCTATCCGCCGCGCTTCGTGCATGCGGTCTACCCCACCTCGCGCCACCTGCAGCCCAAGGTGCGTGCCTTCATCGACTTCCTGCACGCCGAGCTGCCCGGCTGCGCCGGCCTGGATTCGTAACCGCCAGCGAAAACTGAGCTGCCCACGGCGTGCTGTTTCGGCCACGCCGCGCTGCCTACTCTGCCGCCTCCCCTATCACCGATGGCAGGCAGATGTCTTCCGTTCCTTCCCCCGCCACCGCCGCGCCGGTGGTCGATTTCTTCCACGACGTGGTCTGCGGCTGGTGCTTCGTGCTGGCCCCGCGCCTGCAGCAGGTCTCGGCCGAACTCGGCATCCAGGTGCGCCACCGCAGCTTCGTGCTGCAGGACTCGCGCGCGCAGATGGTCGAGGTGTTCGGCTCGATGGCGCGCGCCAAGGCGATCATCCTGCGCCACTGGACCGACTGCGCCGCGCATGAGGACACCGCGCGCATCGATATCGAAGGCATGCGCGCACAGGACTTCGAGTATCCCTCCGGCTGGCTCGGCGCACTGGCCTGCCAGGCCGCAGGGCTGATCGGTGGCAATGATGCCCATGGCGCGATGTTCGACGCGGTGCAATGGGCGCACCTGCACCAGCACCGCAACATCGGCGACGCGGAAGTACTGCTGGATATTGCCGAATCGCTGGGCCATCCACGTGGCGCCTTCGCTGACCACATGCGCAGCGACGCGGTGCGCCAGCGCGTGCAGGCTGATCGCGCCGACGCTGCCGCGCTCGGCATCCGGTCCATCCCCACCGTGATCGGCGGCAACGGCCTGCGCCTGCAGACCCTGCCGCTGCCGCAATTGCGCCAGGCCCTGGCGCCCCTGGTCGCGGCCTGAGCCGCACCCTCCCCCACCCTGCAAGGAGATTTCCCCATGACCCCACGTACCCTGTCCACCGCGCTGGCCCTGCTGCTGGCCGCCACCGCCGCTTCCACCACCGTATCCGCGCACGAACGCGTTCCCTCCGGCCAGCAGGTCGGCACCAGCCCCTGGGGGCCGGAGGACGAGATCGGCCGCCTCAACCTGATCACCGAAGCCTCGCGCGCCGCGATCCTGTCGCGGGTCAGCGGCGGCAAGGCCTATGACCTGGCCACCGAATACTACGTCGGCATGCCCAGCTGGCAGGATGCCGGCGACCCGCACTACCAGTTCTGGATGACCCACACCCCGCGCGGCACAGTGATGGACGATCCGATGGGCGTGGGCGAGGCCATGAATCTCACCCGCAGCTACACCGGCACCGCGTTCTCGATGTACAGCCACACCGGCACCCACATCGATGCGCTGAACCACTTCGGCATCCACGGGAAGATCTGGAACGGCTTCGAGGCCGACAAGCACCTCGGCGACCGTGGCTGGAATGTCACCGGCATCGAGAAGTTCCCGCCGCTGATCGCGCGTGGCGTGCTGATCGACGTGGCCGGCGCCAAGGGCGTGGACATGCTGCCGGACAGCTACCGCGTCACCCGCCAGGACCTGAAGGATGCGCTGGCACGCCAGAAGGTGAAACTGCAGCAGGGCGACGTGGTGCTGATCCGCACCGGCCGCATGCGCCTGTTCGAGCAGCCCAGGGCCTACATGGCCAACCCGCCGGGCATGGGCCTGGACGCGGCACGCTTCCTGGTCGAGGACGGCGGCGCGATGATCGTCGGTGCCGACAACCTCAGCTTCGAGACCTTCCCTTCGGAGGTGTCCGACGACTACGTGCCGCTGCACACCTACCTGCTGGCACAGCAGGGTGCGCCGATCATCGAGCTGGTGGCGCTGGACGAACTGGCCCGCGACAAGGTCTACGAATTCGCCTTCATCGGCGGCCCGCTGAAGATCCGCGGTGGCGATGCCGCGCCGCTGCGCCCGGTGGCGCTGCCGGTGCGCCCGTAACCAGGGGCATCCCCGGGTAGCAACGGTCCATGCCGGGTGGGTGCCGACCTTGGTCGGCACCGCGCTTTACCGCTATCCACGCATGGCGTGGATCTACCAGGCTGCGGCATGGATTTGCCGGGGCTCTCTCCAGTAGATCCACGCCATGCGTGGATGCTTTCCCCCTTCAGCAACCTGAAACCGGACCCTCCGATTTCATTAGTAATTCTACTTACAACGCGAGTAGCATGTCTGGTCTCAGCCCCTGATACCGGTCCGTCGATACTCGCGCCATGCCCGCCGTTTCCGCCCGTTCCTGCCGTTTCCAGCCCGCCCGGCGCCTCCCCTGGAGGGCTGACTGATGGGTGCCGTCGTCGCCCTCGACCGGCTGCTGGACGGGCGCCAGCTGTGGCGTGGCCCGGCCCGCCAGGGCCCCGCCAGCGACCATCTGGCCAGCGGCCATCCGGCACTGGATGCACGCCTGCCCGGCGGTGGCTGGCCGGCCAGCGGACTGTGCGAGGTACTGCAGGCGGTGCCCGGCGTTGGCGAACTGGCGCTGGTATGGCCGGCACTGGCCAGGCTGAGCCAGCGCGACCGCCCGATCGTCCTGGTCGCTCCGCCGTACCGTCCGCATGCCCCGGCCTGGGCCGCCGCCGGGCTGGACCTGGGCCAGTTGCAGATCATCCACGCCGCGCCGAAGCAGGCACTGTGGGCCGCCGAACAGTGCCTGCGCTCTGCGGCCTGCGCGGCGGTACTGTGCTGGCCGCATCAAGCCGACGACCGCGCCCTGCGCCGCCTGCAGGTGGCCGCCGACAGCGGCCAGTGCCTGGGCTTCGTGTTCCGCGAGGCGCAGGCCGCGCGCAATCCCTCCCCGGCCAGCCTGCGCCTGCAGCTCGACCACGGCCAGGTGCGGGTGCTGAAGTGCCGTGGCGGCCTGCCGCCGGCACAACCGTTGCCGCTGGCCATCGCCCACTGAGGCCGCGCCATGCACTGGGCCTGCCTGTTGTTGCCGCAGTTGGCGCTGGACAGCGTGCTGCGCCTGCAGCCCGACCAACAGCGGCCCTTGGTGCTGCTGCAGGGGCCGGCACAGCGACGCGTAGTGCGTGCAGTCAGCCCGTCGGCACGCGCCGCGGGGTTGCGCCCGGGCATGCTGCTGTCGGCTGCACAGGTACTGGTGCAGGACATGCACCTGCACGACTACGACCCCAATGCCGAACAGCACACCCGGCAGCTGCTGGCCAGCTGGGCCTATGCCTACAGCTCGCAGGTCAGCCTCGATTTTCCGCATGCACTGGTGCTGGAAATCGGTGCCAGCCGCGCCCTGTTCGGTGATTGGCTGACGATCCAGCAGCGCCTGCGCAATGAACTGCACGAACTCGGTTTCCGCCACCGCCTGGTGGCCGCGCCTACCCCACATGCCGCGCGCGTGCTGGCCAACGTCCACGATGGCCTCGGCATCGATGCGCAGCAACTGCCGGCGGTGCTGGCGCAGCTGCCCCTGGCGCGCTGCGGCCTGCCCAGCGAGGCGGTGACGGTGCTCGGCCGCTCCGGCCTGCGCACGTTGGGCGCGGTGCTCAAGCTGCCGCGCGACAGCCTGGCCCGGCGCTTCGCCCCCGAGGTCCTGCAGCAGCTGGATGCATTGCGCGGGCTGCCCACCGCGCCATTGCGCTACTACCAGCCACCAGACCGTTTCGATGCGCGCATCGAATTCGAGTACGAGATCGAATCCAGCCAGGCCCTGCTGTTCCCGCTGCGCCGCCTGCTGCTCGACCTGGCCGCCTTCCTGTGCTCGCGCGATGGCGGCGTGCAGCGCTTCGACCTGCATTTCGAGCATGACCTGTTGCCGGCCAGCGTGCTGACCATCGGCCTGTTGGCGCCCGAACGCGATCCCGCGTTGCTGTTCGAGATCGCGCGCAACCGCATGGAAGCGTTCGCCCTGCCGGCCGGCAGCCGCGCACTGCGCCTGCAGGCCGAACAGCTGCCGCCGTTCGTACCCGCCGCGCGTGACCTGTTCGATACCCGTCCGGCGCAGGCGATGCCGTGGAACCAGCTGCGTGAGCGCCTGCGCGCGCGGCTCGGCGATGATGCCGTGCAGCCGCTGGCAGTGCAGGCCGACCATCGCCCCGAACGCGCCAGCGGCACCCAGCCAGCGGCCAGGCCACCGGCATACTGGCCACTGCGCCCCGGTTGGCTGCTGGACGCTCCACAGCCGCTGCGTGACCCGCGCCTGCGCATCATCGCCGGGCCGGAGCGGATCGAATCGGGCTGGTGGGACCAGGCTGACGCGCGCCGCGACTACTACGTGGTGGAAACCGCGCATGGCCAGCGCGGCTGGGCCTTCCGCGTGCGCAACGATCCGCATGCGCCGTGGATGCTGCACGGCTGGTTCGGCTGAGCCGCCATGCACAGCGAACTGCCCGGCTACGCCGAACTGCACTGCCTGTCGGCCTTCAGTTTCCAGCGCGGTGCTTCGATCGCCGAAGAGTTGTTCGCGCGCGCCGCTGGCCAGGGCTACCGCGCGTTAGCGATCACCGACGAATGCTCGCTGGCCGGCATCGTGCGCGCCTGGCAGGCAGCCAAGACCCATGGCGTGGCGCTGATCGTCGGCGCCGAATTCCAGGTCGAGGACGGGCCGAAGCTGGCCCTGCTGTGCACCGACCAGGCCGCCTATGCGGGGCTGTGCCAGTTGATCACGACCTGTCGGCGGCGGGCTGCCAAGGGCGAATACCGCTGCCTGCGCGACGATCTGCTCGGCCTGCCCGACGGTTTGTTGTGCCTGTGGCTGGACCGGCAGCCATCCGCCACCGATCTCGAGTTGCTGCGCACCGGCTTCGATGATCGGCTGTGGCTGGCGGTGGAACTGCACCGCGAACACGATGACGCACGCCGCCTGCAGCAGCTGCAGGCCTTCGGCGAACGCCACCGCCTGCCCCTGGTCGCCAGTGGCGATGTGCACATGCACGTGCGCCGCCGCCGTGCCCTGCAGGACACACTGACCGCGATCCGCCACCGCTGCAGCGTGGCCGAGGCCGGCTGGCGCCTGTTTCCCAATGGCGAGCGCCACCTGCGCCCGCGTACCGCGCTGGCCCAGCTGTATCCGCCCGAACTGCTGGCTGAAACCCTGCGCATCGCCGAGCGCTGCCACTTCACCCTGGAACAGCTGCAGTACACCTATCCGCGTGAGCTGGTGCCCGAAGGACACGATCCGGACAGCTGGCTGCGCGTGCTGGTCGAGCGCGGCATCCGGTGGCGCTGGAAAGGCGGCATCGAAGCGAAGCAACGCACGCAGATCGAGCACGAACTGGCGCTGATCAAGCAGAAGAACTACGCCTCCTACTTCCTCACCGTGCAGGACATCGTGCGCTTTGCGCGCAGCCAGGACATCCTCTGCCAGGGCCGTGGCTCAGCGGCCAACTCGGCGGTGTGCTTCGTGCTGGGCGTGACCGAGATCGACCCGGCACGCAGCAACCTGCTGTTCGAGCGCTTCATCTCCGCCGAGCGCGACGAACCACCGGATATCGACATCGACTTCGAGCACGAGCGTCGCGAGGAGGTGCTGCAGTACGTGTTCAAGCGCTACGGCCGCGAGCGCGCCGCACTGACCGCGGTGGCGATCAGCTACCGTGGTCGCAGCGCGATCCGCGACGTGGCCCGCGCACTGGGCCTGCCGATGGACCAGGTCAACGAACTGGGCGCGGCGATGGACCACTGGGGCGGTCATGTACCGCTGCCTGAGACCCTGCGCGAGCGCGGCTTCGATCCGGACACGCCGTTGATGCAGCGCCTGCTGGCACTGACCACCGAACTGATCGACTTCCCCCGCCACCTGTCGCAGCACCCGGGCGGTTTCGTGATCTCCGAGCACCCGCTGTCGACGCTGGTACCGGTGGAGAACGCAGCGATGGCCGACCGCACCGTCATCCAGTGGGACAAGGACGACCTCGATGCCACCGGCCTGATGAAGGTCGACTGCCTGGCGTTGGGCATGCTCACCGCCATCCGCAAATGTCTGGCGATGCTGAAGCAGCATGGCCTGCACAGTGGACGCATGGATGCGATCGAGGATGACGACAAGCCCACCTACGACATGATCTGCGCCGCCGACACCATCGGCGTATTCCAGATCGAGTCGCGCGCGCAGATGGCGATGCTGCCGCGCCTGCAGCCACGCGAATTCTATGACCTGGTGATCGAGGTGGCGATCGTGCGCCCTGGCCCGATCCAGGGTGACATGGTGCACCCCTACCTGGAACGGCGAAGGATCCTGCGCGAGCAGGGTCCTGACGCGTTGAACGATCCAGACAATCCACTCTATCCAGCGCGGCTGGAACGCGTGTTCGCGCGTACGCTGGGCGTGCCACTGTTCCAGGAACAGGTCATGCAGCTGGCGGTGGAAGCGGCCGGCTACACGCCGGGCCAGGCCGATGCCCTGCGCCGCTCGATGGCCGCATGGAAACGCCGTGGCGGCCTGGAGCCGCATCGCGAGAAGCTGCTGTCCGGCATGCTGAAGAACGGCTTCAGCCGCGAATACGGCGAGCACCTGTTCGAGCAGATCAAGGGGTTCGGCGATTACGGTTTCCCGGAAAGCCACGCCGCCAGTTTCGCCCTGCTGACCTATGCCAGCTGCTGGCTGAAGTGCCATCACCCGGCCGCGTTCACCGCCAGCCTGATCAACAGCCAGCCGCTGGGCTTCTACAGCCCCGACCAGCTGCTGCAGGACGCGCGCCGGCATGGCATCCGCGTGCTGCCGGTGGACGTGCGCCACAGCGACTGGGACTGCACGCTGGATTTCAGCAAGGGGCCGGCGGCGATCCGTCTGGGCCTGCGCCTGATCGACGGCTGCAACGAAGATGCCGTGCAGGCCATCATGCGCGAGCGCGCGCGGCGCCCGTTCGACGACGTCGGCGACCTGTGCCAGCGCACCGCGCTGGACCGCCGCCAGCAAGGCCTGCTGGCCGATGCCGGGGCACTGCGCGGGCTCAGCGGCCATCGCCATCGTGCACGCTGGGATATCTCCGGCGTAGAGAACCGGCTGCCGCTGTTCGACCAGGCCCGTGCCACTGCCGAAGCCCGTGTGCCTCTGCCACTGCCCAGCGCTTGGGAGGACATGCAGGCCGACTACCGCAGCACGGGCACCACCCTCGGCCGCCACCCGATCTCGTTCCTGCGCGCGCAGCTGCGCAGTCGTGGCTGCCTGGATGCCGCACAGCTGGCCGGGCACGGCCACGGCCGCCGTGTGCGCATCGCCGGACTGGTGCGCATGCGCCAGCGCCCGCAGACCGCCAGTGGCGTTACCTTCCTCACCCTTGAAGACGAGACCGGCATGGTCAACGCCGTGGTCTGGCGCCACCTGGCCGACCGCCAGCACCGGGTGCTGGTCGACACCCAGCTGATGCAGATCGATGGCCGCCTGGAGCGCGTTGATGGCGTGCAGCATGTCATCGTGCAGCGCATGCACTGCCTGGATGAGCTGCTGCAGGGACTGCGCAGCCACAGCCGCGATTTCCACTGACGATACACATCGTCACACAACGAACTGGCCTTTGCCCGCCGGCATCCGCTATCGTCGGCCTATCCAAGGAAGGACGACCCGATGCCCCGTGTGCTGCTGCTGACCACCCTGGTGGTCTCGACCCTTGCCCTGCTCGTTTCCGGCTGGACCGCCTGGAGCCTGCATCGCAGCCAATCGCCTGAGCGGATCATCGAAGCGCGCGGCCTGGTCATCCACGATGACACTGGCCAACCACGGCTGATCCTCGGCGCGCCGGTGCCGGACCCCCTCAGCAGGGGCCGCACCCAAGGACCGCGTGCAACCGCGCTGTCCGGCCTGATCCTGCTTGGCCCCGACGGTTCCGAGCGCGGCGGTTATGGCACCAGCGACCGCGGCGGCGAAGCCCTGCTCACTCTGGACGATGCCACCGGCACCACCGAAGTCTTCAAGGTCGTCGCCAACCCGGACCGTGGCGCCAGCCTGATGGTCAAGCACCAGAACAATACCGGCGCCATGCTCACCTCCTGGCAGGGCAAGCCGGAGCTGATGTTCGTCGATGACAGTGGCCAGTCCTACTACGTGCGCCCCGGCGCCAACGCCGCGCCCTGATCTGCTTCTGTAGCGTCGAGCCATGCTCGACTTTGTTTCGCCCCTGTAGCGCCGAGCCATGCTCGGCTGCCGGCCATGTAGCGTCGAGCCATGCTCTGCTGCTTCTACCAACAGCAGCCGAGCATGGCTCGGCTCTACAAGGCGAAGTAGCGTCTAGCATGGCTGGGCGCTATACCCCACACACCGCCGCCAGGTCATCGGCCAGCTGCCGCAGCTGCGCCGACCCCAGCGCCGCGCAGGTGATGCGCAGGCCATGCCCTGGTGCAGCCACCGCAAACACTTCGCCAGCACGCACATGCCATCCGCGCGCAGCCAGCGCCAGTACCTGTGGATGGCTGTCGGCCGGCAACGGCAGCCACAGGTTCAATCCCTCCATCGGCAACGGCGTCGGCACGCCACGCGCGCGCAGCAGTTCCTGTAGCGACTGCAGGCGCTGCTGGTACCGCTCGCCTGCCGAGGCGATCTTCGCCCGCTGCGGCGCCGAGGCCAGCACCGAAGTGGCGGCATCCTGCAACAGATGACTGACCCAGCCGATGCCGGACGCCAACCGCAACCGCAACCGCATCGCGGTCTCGTCATCACAGGCCAGCCAGGCAAGGCGCAGGTCGGGGCCGAGCGGCTTGGACAGCGAACGCAGCAGCGCCCAGCGCCGGCCATCCAGCGGCAGTACCGAGTGGTAGGCCTGCTGCGAGAGCAGTGCGTAGTGGTCATCGATCAGCACCGCCACCTGCGGGTAGGCCGTCAGCAGCTGGCGCAACGCCCGTGCCCGCTTCGCATCCAGGCTGGCCCCGGTCGGGTTGTGCGCACGCGGGGTCAGCAGCACCGCGCGTGCCCCGGCCTCCAGCGCCTGTCGCAGCGATTCAACCTGCATGCCATGCGCATCCACCGTCACCGGCAACGGCGCATGGCCCACGGCATTGAGCACATTGAGGCTGCCGAGGAAGCATGGATCCTCCACCGCGATGCGATCCCCCGGCAGCAGCCATGCCGCCAACAGGCGCTCGATGCCATCGACCGCGCCATGGGTCAGCTCCAGCGCGTACCCCTCGGGGCAATCCGCATCCAGCGAGGCGCGTGCCAACGCCTGCAACCTCGGGGCGACCGTGCCCACGCCATACAGCCGTGGCGCCGCCGGGGCCAGGCGCAGGCTGGGCAGCAGGCGAGGATCCGGGTTGCCACCGGCCAGGTCCTGCAGCGCCAACCCCGGCGTACTGCCCTCGCGCGCCAGCGTCGGCGGCAGGCCACGCACCACCGTGCCGCGTCGGCCCGCGGTACTGGCCAGGCCGGCCGCATCCAGTCGCTTGTAGGCAGCAGCCACGGTGTTGCGATTGACCCCCAGCTGATCGGCCAGTTCGCGCACCGGCGGCAGCACGCTGCCCGCCGGCAGGCGGCCCTTGCCGATGCCATCACGGATGCTGTCGAAGATCGACTCGGCGCTATGCCCGGTGATTTTCATTTTGTCCTATGCCAAAATAATTCTTGTCCTGTGCCAGTGTATCCCACCCTGGCCATCCTGCATTGGAGGTGCCCGCGTGCCCCTTGCCGCCGCCGACTGGCCCATCGCCCAGTCCGTTGAACAGATCGCCGCCAACCTGGTCACGGTGCGCCAACGCATCGCCGCTGCCTGCGCCCGCGTCGGCCGGGACCCGGCCAGCGTGCGCCTGCTGCCGGTCAGCAAGACCGTCGATGACGCCCGCATCCGCATGGCAGTGGCCGCCGGTTGCCGCGAGCTGGGCGAGAACAAGGTGCAGGAGGCGCAGCGCAAGGCCGAGACGATGGCCGATCTGGGCGTGCACTGGTCGGTGATCGGGCATCTGCAGACCAACAAGGCGCGCTACGTGGCGCGCTTCGCCAGCGAGTTCCAGGCGCTTGACAGCCTGCGCGTGGCCGAAGCGCTGCAGCAGCGCCTGCAGCTGGAAGACCGCACGCTCGATGTGTTCGTACAGGTCAACACCTCCGCCGAACCCAGCAAGTACGGTCTGGAACCCGCTGCCGTCGAGGCCTTTGTGCAGCAGCTTCCAGCGTTCGACCGCCTGCACGTACGCGGCCTGATGACGCTGGCCATCTTCACCCCCGAGGTCGAGCGCGTGCGTGCCTGCTTCGTGCGCCTGCGCGAACTGCGCGACCAGCTGCAGCGCACTGCACCTCCCGGCATCGACCTGTCGCAGCTGTCGATGGGCATGTCCGGTGACTTCGAAGTGGCCATCGAGGAAGGTGCCACCGTGGTCCGCGTCGGGCAGGCCATCTTCGGCGCACGCGCCACCCCGGACAGTTTCTACTGGCCCAGCAATGGAGCCCTGGCATGAAGCACGCGGTCGTCCTGCAACACGTCGCCTTTGAAGACCTCGGCACCCTGCAGCCTCTGCTGATGGCACAGGGCTGGCAGCTGCAGGTGCTGCAAGCCGGTGTCGACGCCCTCGATCCGGCCGAAGCCGCCGACCTGCTGGTGGTGCTGGGCGGTCCGGTCAGCGTCAACGACGTTGATCTCTATCCCTTCCTCGATGACAGCATCGCGCTGCTGCAATGTCGGCTGCAGCAGCAGCGGCCCACGCTGGGCATCTGCCTGGGCGCGCAGCTGATGGCGCGTGCACTCGGTGCCGACGTCGCCGCCAGTGCTGGCAAGGAGATCGGCTTTGCGCCACTGCTGCTCACCGATGACGGCCAGCGCTCGCCACTGCAGGCCCTGCAGGGCATTCCGGTACTGCATTGGCATGGCGAGGCGTTCGAACTCCCGCCGGGTGCACGCCGCCTGGCCAGCACGCCGGCCTGCCGCCACCAGGCCTTTGCCATCGGTAACCATGCGTTGGCACTGCAATGCCATCCGGAGCTGGACGCGCGCCAGTTCGAGCGCTGGCTGATCGGTCACACCCTGGAACTGGCGCAGGCCGGCATCGATCCGAACGACCTGCGCACGCAGGCGCGTCGCTATGGCGCGCCACTGGCCGCGGCCGCCACCGCGATGTTCGACCATTGGCTGCAGGACCTGCCGGAGCTACCGCGATGAACTACCGATTGCAGATTCACCGCGATGGCGCCTACTGGGGCCACTTCGACTGCAGCGGGCCTGATGCCCTGCAGCGCATGGACAGCATCGCCGCGCAGCTGCCTGCAGCCCAGGGCTTCCAGCTGAAACGGCAGAAAGGCATCAGCGAAGAGCGCATCCTGTCCAGCAATGCCGATGGCCTGCGCGTACTGGCTTCGCAGATCCTGTACCGCGACCTCTGACGATCATCACGGTAGTGCCGGCCGCTGGCCGGCACCCGACGGGGAACAGATTTGCCGGCACTACCCCCGGCTGTTCGCCCGCATGCGAGGCTTGACCCATGCTGACCCTGCAACGCGGCCGCCACCACGGACTGCTCATCGCACCGCGCTGGCCCTCCACCCGCATCCAGCTGGAAGAAGAGGTACTGCAACGCCTGCTCGACGCGCAGGCATTGCTGCCTGCCGGGCTGCGCCTGCTCGTCACGCGCGGCTTCGAACCCAGCCACAGCCGGCTCGGCAGCTTCCGTCGTGGCGTGCGTTGGCTCGGCATCGCAGTGTTCCGCGCCTGCTATCCGCAGCGCCATGATGAAGTCGATGCCATCTTCGGCGCCAACGGCCACGACATCGATGGCCGTCATATCGATGTCTCAGTGGTACTGCACGGCAAGCGGCTACGGCTGCTGCCACTGGGCGTGTTCACCCCGCCGCGCTGGCAGCATCGTCGCACCGCCCGCCATGCCGAAGCGATCGCCCGGGTGAAGCGCAGCCTCCAGCACTGCGGTTTCGAGCTGCATCGCAACCCCACCGAAGCCCTGCAGATCCACTGCGATTATCGTCCGCGCTGACCTCGCAGTCGGCCATGCATGCCGCGCCTTGCGCTCATGGATGCAAATGATTCTCTTTTGCTGTAAGGTGCAGCCGCTGCCCTTGCCGCCGCGGGCTGTTTTCCCTTTCCCAGTTGTCGCCCGCCCCGTGTCCACGCCTGTCGAACCGACGGATGTCGCGCAGCTGTGCGCGGCCCACTACCGGCCGCTGCACGCCCATGTCCGCCGTAAACTCCCGCAACGCAGCGACGCCGATGACGTCGTCCAGGAAACCTGGCTGCGCGTCGTCAGAATCGCCGCCAGTGGCCTGCTGAGCAATGGCCGCGCCTACCTGTACCGCGTCGCCCACAACCTGATCGCCGATCATTACCGGCAACGCCAACGCCGGCGCGAAGACGCTCTGGATGACGCGCAGCTGCTCGCCATCGCTGATCCTTCGCCCCTTCCGGAGCAGCGCCTGCTCGATGCCGAACAGCTGCGCCACCTCGACGCGGTCATTGCCGCCTTGCCGCCCCGGTCGCGCCAGGTGTTCCTGCTGGCACGGGTGGAGCAGATGGCACTGGTAGAGATCGGCCGACAGCTGGGGATCAGCCGGCAGACCGCGCACGGCCATCTGCTGCGTGCGCTGGTCGCGCTGCAGCAGGTACCCGGCGCATGAGCCAGGAGGCGATCGCGCGCGAGGCCGCACGCTGGTGGCTGGACGGCCGCGACGGCGGCCGTGACGAGCGTGCGTTCAGCCAGTGGTACCACGCCGATGCGCGCCACGCCGCGCAGTACCAGCACCTGCAGGCGCTCTGGCTGGCCGGTGATGCAACACCCAGCCTGCAGCGGCACCAGCTCCGGCGGCAGCGCCGGCGCCTGCGCGACGCCGGTACGGCCGTGCTGCTGCTCTGTGCGTTCGGCCTGTATACCCACCAAGCCGCGCCACCGGCCGCGCAGACGATGCGGACGGCGGCAGGCGAGATCCGCGAAGAAGTACTGCCGGATGGCTCGCGCGTACTGCTCTCGCCCGGCAGCGAAGTCCATGTCCGCATCGATGCACAGCGCCGACAGCTGCAGCTGGAGCGCGGCCAGGCCTGGTTCCAGGTCAGCGCCGACGCTGCGCGACCGTTCCAGGTGCATACCCCGCACGGTACCGTCACCGCGTTGGGCACCGCGTTCGATCTGGCGGTACTGCGCGGCGACAGCGTGGTCACGGTCACCGAGCACCGCGTCAACGTGGTGTCCGGCAGCAGCACCCGCCAAGCATCCGAAGGGCAGCAGATGCGATTCGACGCGAAGGCATCCGCCACGCTGCTTCCAGCGGAGGGGGCTGCCCTGGCCTGGCGCGAGCGGCGCCTGCACTGGGTCTCCGCACCCTTGACCGAGGTCACCCAGGGCCTGGATCGCTGGCATGGCGGCCACACCTGGATCATCGGCGCACAGCTGCGCCAGCAGCCGGTCACCCTGCTCGGCAGCGCCGACGGCGCGGCGCGCAGCCGCGACCAGCTGGCCACACAGCTGCGTGTGCGCGTGCTCCGCCTGGGCGCGGGCGTGCAGGTGTGGCTGCCGCCACGCAAGGGACATCGCGATGCACCCTGACATCGGCCCTGCCGCTGCGTCTACCCAGGATGACGACGCGCTGCGTCATCCCCTGGAGCTCCCGATGCCGTTTCACCGCCCCCTTGTCCTCGCCCTGTCACTGGCCTGCGCCATTCCGCTTCCACTGTTGTCGGCCAGCGCGCACGCGCAGACCGTCACGCGCCACTTCGATCTTCCTGCACAACCGCTGGCCAGCGCGCTGGATGCGTACAGCCGGCTGACCGGTGTCGATCTGGTGATTGGGGCGGCATTGCCGAGTGGCCAGACGGCACCGGCGCTGCGCGGACAGTTCGATGATGCGCAGGCGCTGTCGCGCCTGCTGGTCGGCAGCGGCCTGCGCCCCCGCTTCATCGACACACGCCGTGCAACGCTGGAACCGGCGCCGGCCGAACCCACCGACGGCAGCCGTCGAACCGGCCCGCTGCGCGTACAGGGCGATACCGCGCACGGCCCGGCACCGGGTGCCGGCGCCAGCCAATATGTACCGGCCACCGGCGATGGCTTCGCGCCCTCCGTCGGCAGCGAACGCGTAGCCATGGCCGAGCGCCAGGACGGCAACAGCCTGCTGCGCTCGATGCCCGGCACCCACAGCTTCCATTCGCGGAGCCAGCCCGGCCTGCAGGTCAACATCCGCGGCATGACCGGCGCCGGGCGGGTCAACACCATGATCGATGGTGTCACCCAGACCTTCCGCAACAACGCGGGCCATGGCTCCGGTGGTCCGTTTGCCTACGTCGACCCGTTCCTGCTGGCCGGCGTGGACGTGCAACGCGGTGCGGTCGCCGGTGGTGATGGCGCAGGCACGCTGGCCGGCAGTGCCAATTTCCGCACACTGGATATCGATGACCTGCTCGGTGAAGACCGTGACTGGGGCCTGCGTGCAGGCTACCGCCACGGCAACAACAGCTACGGCAATGGACGCACCTTCGCCGGCGCCTGGCGCCACAGCGAGGACGGCGGTGATCGCCAGTTCGGCCTGCTGGCCGCTGCCAGCAGCAGCCGCAGCAGCGAATACGCCACCGCGCGGGGGCAGAAGAACGACGCCGACCCGGGCAGCCAGCAGCCCAGCAGCTGGCTGCTGAAAGCACGCCTGCAGCCGAGCGACCAGCATCGGCTGGACCTGAGCCACATGCATTACGAAAACGACTTCTACCACAACTACCCGTGGCAGATTTCCGCACGCAACCAGCGCGCCAGCTACCACTACACGCCCTATTCGCCGTGGATCGACCTGCGCGCGACCTTTGCCAGCAACAAGACCCGGTTGTTCTATCCGCCCGTGGAGGATTCCAGCTACATCGGTCGCCGCACCCACAGCAGCCTGAGCAGCTGGACCCTCGACAACACCAGCCGCTTCGATATCGGCGCGCTGCAGGCCCGCTGGAACACCGGCATCAAGCACCAGTCGGATATCCATGTGGCCGACACCCCCACCCTGCGCGGCGCCAACCCGCAGGGCCGCAGCCAGCTGGACAGCGTGTTCAGCACGCTGGAACTGCAGTACGACGTCTACGCGCTGACCGCAGGCCTGCGCCAGGACCGCTTCGGCATCCGTGGCCACATCCCGGTGTGCTCGGATGTCCCCGGCCAGTGCGCGGAGATCAATGGCGGCGGCATCGACGTGCGCCGCACCCAGCACGCGCTCAGCCCCCGCCTGGCGGTTTCATGGCAGGCCACCGACTGGCTGCAACTTTTCGCTGAAGTCTCGCGCACCTCGCGGCCGCCACGCGTCCAGGAGATGTTCTTCGAGAAGATCCCACTGGAAGGCATCAGCGATGCCGATGGCGTCGGCGCCAACCCATTCCTGCGCCGTGAGCGCTCGCGCAACCTGCAGTTCGGCGCCAACCTCAGCACCGACTCGCTGCTGGTCGACGGTGACCTGGCCCAGCTGCGGGTCACCCGCTTCGACAACCGCATCCGCGACTACATCAAGCCGCAATACCTGCTGATCGTGCATCCACCGGAAGTGGAGCCAGTCGTGGTACCGATCGACAGCGATCCGCAGCTCACTGCCTGGACCGACGCACTGGACGTGGACGACTTCAGTACCACCACGCGCTGGATGAACCACCCGGGCGTGGTGCGCATGCGCGGTATCGAGCTGGAAGCGCACTACGCCAGCGCGCACTACCACGCGACGCTGAGCTGGACCCGCTCGCACACCAGCGCGCCCGCCATCGAATTCGTCAACCTGGAAGACATCACCGCCCTGCCCGACCGCTACTGGACGCTGGACGTGGGCGGCCGCTGGTGGCAGCAGCGCGTGCAGGCCGGACTGCGTGCCGAGTACTCCGGGCCCACCGAGGAAGGCTACGACTTCTTCCAGACCCGCAAGACCGGTGGCACCGGTGTACTCCTCGACTTCTACGCCAGCTTCAAGCCCCAGCCCAACACCACCCTGTGGCTGAACATCGAAAACCTGCAGAACAAAGCCTATGACAACAATGCCTCGATCGACAGCATCTTCAGCCCGATCCTGGACCGCGGCAACGGCCGTGGCCGCACCGTCTCGATGGGCGTCAATGTGGCGTTCTAGCCGTCGCTGGCTGCCGCTCTGCCTGCTTGCGCTGGCCGCAATGGTCAGCGCGCAGCCGATGCCCGGCACGGTGATCGACCTGGCCAGTGGCCAGCCCCTGGACGAAGCCGCATTCGTGAAGCGCGCAGCGAATGCCCCGCGAGTGCTGCTGGGCGAACGCCACGATCTGGCCGGTGACCACACCGCCCAGCGCTGGCTGCTGCACGCGCTGCAGCAGCAGCGTCCACAAGGCGCGCTGGTGCTGGAGATGATTGCCAGCGAACGCCAGCCGCGCCTGCAGCGGGTGCAACGCTGGCTGGCCAACGGCAACCATGCCGACGGAGCGCGCCTGCAGGAGCTGCTGGGCTGGGATACACGCTGGCCGTGGGTGGCCTATGGCGGGCTGGTACAGGACGCCACCGCTACCGGCATTCCCCTGCTCGGCGGCAACCTGTCGCGTGCCGAGGTCAATGCGTTGCTCGCTTCCGACAGGTCGGTACGGTTCCCGATGCCCACCGCCCGGCACCGCCTGTCGGCCGTGGTGCTGGCCCAGCATGCGGACGCAGCACCGATGCTGGAAGGGATGCTGGCCGTGCAACAGGCCCGCGACACGCGCATGGCACAGGTAATGACCGAGGCACCGGCACCTTCGCTGCTGTTGGCCGGTCGCTGGCATGTACTGCGCGGTACCGGCGTGCCGGGCTACCTGCCAGCGGACACACCGGCGCTGGTGATCGCACTGGCCTCGCCCGGTGAATCCGTCGAGGCGGCCGACGCCGACCTGCTATGGGTGCTGGACGATGAGTGAGCGCGGCCAACACTGGCAGGCGATCGCCATCAGCATCGGGCTTCACCTGTTGCCCCTGCTGCTGTTGGTGCACTGGGTGGCCGCGCCGCCATTGCCGCCGCCGCCGGAGAAGGACGTGCGTATCAGCCTGCGCCTGCTGGCACCGGCAACGCCGCCGCAGCCACTGGAAGAACGCCAGGCCGACACCCCCAGCCAGGCGCAGCAGGCCCGCGCATCCCAACCCACGAAGTCGCCCCCTCCACCGAAACCCACCGCCGCACGCGAGGGCGAGGTAGCCGCCAGCGAACGCGGTGGCGCTGGCCGGCAAGCCCTGCCGCTCGCCCCGCCTGCGGCCGCGACCGATGCAAGTCCCGCACCGGCATCGGTCACGGCCGCGCCGCCCGCTCCCGACGCCCCACCGGCGGACTTCCAGGCCGGCGCCGCCAGCGACCAGTGGGAAGCCCGCCTGATGGCGCGGCTGGAGCGCTATCGCTACTACCCTGCTGCGGCCCGCGCACGGCGCCAGCAGGGCACTGCCTGGGTCAGGGCCAGCATCAATCGCGAGGGACGCCTGCTGACCCTGCGCTTGGAGCAGTCCAGTGGCCAACCGATGCTTGACGGCGCCGCACTGCAGACCTTCCGCCGCGCGCAGCCACTACCGCCCATTCCCGATGAACTGAAGGCACCACAGGAACTGGTGGTGCCGGTGGAGTACTACCTGCGCTAGGCGTTGTGGAACTGTGCTGCAGTCTGCAACCTCAACCCAGGTTCAGGTCAAACACATCCGGCGCAACAGAGCAGTCCGCCGTGTGCAACGATCGCGGCGTGCTGTATCGCCGGGCCCATGCCCGGCTGCTCCATGCGAACGGCAGCCGAGCATGGGCTCGGCCCTACAGGGGAACAGAACCTGGCCGTGCGAGGCCCCGGCGCGAAGGAGGCAGGGCTACGTCCACGCCGGATCCGCAGTGAAATCGATGGTCAACCAGAACGTGCTACCCCGCGCATCCAGCCGCACGGCGATCTCATCGCGCATCGCATCGACCTCGCCCACCGAGCCCAATGGCGTACCGGGGTCTGCCAGCACATGGATCTCGATGAAGCGCATCCGCCCCATCTTCGCCACGTGGCTGGTGAAACCGGCATAGCCACGCTCGGACACGAACGCCTGCATCACCTGCTGCACGCGCCGGTCCAGGTCATCCGGCGCCACCTGCAGCACTTCGCGCATGGCCTTCCATGCACTGCGCGCCGGCACTGGCAGTACCGCCAGGCTGATCAACGCCAGCACGATCGAATCCAGGTACGGGACCCAGTGGTGCCACTTGCCGCCATGCAGGACCAGGGCCAGCACGAAGGCCAGCACCACCGCCAGGCTCATCAACCCACCCAGCAACCAGCCTCTTACATCCAGCCACAACAGCGCCGAGCGCAGGCGCCGCGCACGCTGCGCGACGAACGTCGCCATTGCCAGGTTGCTGGCACTCAGCAGCCCCGCCCACCACAGCGCGGGCCCGAATTTCACCTCGTGCCCGCCCGTGGTCAAGCCAATGACCGCGTTGGCCAGCGCATACACGCAGGCCAGCGACAGGATCACCCCGCCGAGTGCCTCGACCATCGGCTCCAGGTGCCAATAGCCGTACTGGAAGCGCGGGCTCTGCTCCCGCGCCACCAGCCGCAGTACCGACAACGACACCAGGGTCAAGGCAACGTCGACCAGGCTGTACACGCCGTCGAACAGGATGGCCTGCGATCCCACCAGCAGGCCACCGATGAAGCCGACCGCGCTCACCGCGATGGTCACCCCGATGGAGAACTTCAGGATGCGTTGCTCGCGCGCGGTATCCATCGCTCGCCGAAGGGCCGACCGTCGCCGGTCAGGCCTTCAGCACCTCCACCTTGTACGAGGTCACATCGCCATCGTGCTCGATGATGAGCCCGTGCACATCCGACTCGAAGCCCGGGAAGCGCGCATTCTGTTCACGGGCAATACGCAGAGACTGGATGATCGGTTCGTCGCTGTCGCCGAATCGCTCGCCCGGCATGATGGTCGGAATGCCCGGCGGATACGGCACCAGCATGGTCGCCGCGACGCGACCACTGAGCTGCTCGATGTCGACCCGCTCGATCTCGCCCTTCACCAGGTGGTTGTAGGCATCGGCCGGGGTCATAACCGGCGTCGGCAGATCCACGTACATCTCGCGCATCACCTTGGCGACCTCGAATTCCTGGTTGAACGCGTGCAGTGCATCGCACAGGTCACGCAGTCCCCAGCCGGCGTAGGCAATCGGATAGTCCGCCGCCAGCGTCGGCAATGCCTGGCTCAGCGGCGCGTTGCAGTCGTACAGCTCCTTGAAGGCCATCAGCTCGGTGACCAGCGTGCTCCACTTGCCCTTGGTGATGCCCATCGAGAACAGGAACAGTACCGAATACAGGTTGGTCTTCTCCACAGTGATGCCGCGGCCCCACAGGAACTTGCTCAGCACCGCCGCCGGAATGCCCAGCGTGCCCATGCTGCCGTCCATCGCCAGGCCCGGGGTCAGCAGGGTCACTTTGATCGGGTCGATCAGCACGTAGTCATCGACCAGATTCTCGAAGCCGTGCCAGTGCGCGTCCGGCTGCAGGTACCACTCCTCGCGCTTGGCCACCAGCGGCGCCGGCGTATCGCCCTTGTCCAGGCTGCGCTCGACCTTGGTCGGCTGCCACACACTGAACCACCAGTCGTCGCGCCCGAGGTTATCACGCACGTGCAGCATCGCGCGGCGGAAGGCGATCGCCTCGTCATGCATTTCCTGCACCAGCGAACGGCCGGCCTCGCCCTCCATCATCTTCGAGGCCACGTCACAGGCCGCGATCACCCCATAATGCGGGCTGGTCGAGGTGTGCATCATGAACGACTCGTTGAAGCGCTCGGCATCCAGGTCGCGCTGCGCCGAGTTGCGTACGTGGATCATCGACGCCTGCGAGAACGCGGCCAGCAGCTTGTGGGTGGAATGCGTGGTGAAGATGATCGCATCCTGCTCGCGCGGCTTGCCCTTGGCCATGCCGTAGTGGTTCTCATAGAACGGATGGAACGCGGCGTAGGCGTACCAGGCTTCGTCGAAGTGCAGGAAGTCGACCGCGCTGCCGATTTCGGCGGCGATCTTCTCGGCGTTGTAGCACAGGCCGTCGTAGGTCGAGTTGGTGACCACCGCGATGCGCGGTTTGGAACCGGCCTTGTAGGCCTGGCTGGCCAGCGGGTTGGCGGCGATGCGCTGCTGCAGCGACTCCGGCGTGAACTGATCCAGGCTGATCGGGCCGATGATGCCGTGTGCGTTGCGGCTTGGGGTGAAGTACACCGGCACCGCGCCGGTCATGATCAGCGCGTGCAGCAGCGACTTGTGGCAGTTGCGGTCGACGAACACCACGTCGCCGCGGGCCACCGTGCCATGCCAGACGATCTTGTTGGCGGTCGAGGTGCCATTGGTGACGAAGAAGGTATGGTCGGCACCGAAGTTGCGTGCCGCCTCCTCCTCGGCATCCTTGATCGGGCCGGTGTGATCCAGCAGTGAGCCCAGTTCCGGCACCGAGATCGACAGATCGCTGCGCAGGGTGTTCTCACCGTAGAACTGGTGGAACGCACGGCCGACCGGCGACTTGGTGAATGCCACGCCGCCTGCATGGCCCGGCGTATGCCAGGAGTAGTTCGACTCTGCCGCATGATGGATCAGCGCCTTGAAGAACGGCGGCAAGAGATTCTTCATGTAGTCTTCGGCCGCGCGCATCACCTGCCGCGAGATGAAGCTCTTGGTGTCTTCAAACAGGAAGATGAAGCCGTGGATGTACTTGAGCAGCTTGCTCGGCACCTTTTCGATGGTGCGGCGCTCGCCGTACAGGAACACCGGCAGGTTGGCGCGGCGTGCACTCTGCTCGCGCAGGAAGGCGGTGAGGCGCTGGAACTCGCCATCCACCTCTTCGCTGCCATCGATCGAGATCAGCACCGCCGAGGCCGCCACGTAGGTACGGGCGCCGGCGCGCGCATCATCCAGGTTGAGCCCGCACAGCACCCGCTGGTCGTTGCTGCGCAGCTCTTCCACCAGGGCGCGGATCAGGATGCCGCCGATGCGCGGCGACTCGTAATCGTTGTCGATGACAATGACCGGGTAGTCCAGGGACTTGAAGTACACGTTGATTCTCCTTGTCGAACTCAGGAACGCTGGGCGCGGGCGCTGATGGCCGATGCCTCGCGGGCGCGCTGCCGCTGCTGGCGGCGCTCCTCGCTGAAGAAGGGATAGAACACGGTGATGAACAGCACGAACAGGAAGGCGTACTGCACGATGGTTCCCGACGAGCCGTAGATTGCCCACAGGCAGTACACGACGGTCAGGCTGGTGAGGGTCCAGAACGCACCGGTATGGACCAGGGTGTGCGAACGCTCGACCACGAAGTAGCAGGCCACGCACGAGTAGATGTAGGGCAGCAGGGTCAGCACCACGGCCGCCGACGTGATCACGTCGAACTGGGCCGACGCGGTTTCCGAGGTAGAGGTCACCAGCACTGCCAGGGTCATCAGCACCGCCACGATCAGCACGCCCTTGACCGGCACGTCGTCCTTGTTGGTCTTGCTGAAGATGCTTGGGAACAGGCCATCATCCGAGGCCGCCTTGGCACTCTGCGCGGTCAGCAGGATCCAGCCACCCAGCGAGCCGGCGGCGCCGATGAAGGCGCACAGGCTGACCAGCGCGCCGCCCCAGCCGCCGACCGCCTTGGCCGCCGCCAGCGCGAACGGTGCGTCGGACACCTGTAGTTCCGAGTTCGGCACCATGCCCATGATCACAGAGGAGCTGGCGATGTAGGCGATGGCCGCCAGGAACACGCCGGCCAGGGTGGCGCGGGCCACGTTCTTCTCCGGGTTCTCGACCACGCCAGCCGTGACCGAAGCCGATTCGACACCGATGAAGGCCCACAGGGTCAGTGCCGCGGCACTGGAGATCGCGCCGAAGTTGGACTCACCGGACACGTTGTAGGCGCCCTTGAAGATGTCGGCATCGAAGAAGAACCAGCCGAAGATGGCGATGCCCAGGATCGGCACCAGCGCGAAACTGGTGGTGACCGTCTGCACACGGCTGACGAAGGCCGGACCGATCACGTTGGCAAAGCTCAGCGCCCACACCAGGATCAGCACCGCAATGCAGCGCACCAGCGGCTCGGACAGGATCGGGAAGAAGTAGCTGAAGTAGCCCACCGCGGCGATCGGGATGGCAACGTTGCCGATCCAGTTGGCGAACCAGTAGATGGTATTGGTCTGGAAGCCCATGTAGGGCCCGAACCAGTCACGCGCATACGCGTACGGACCGCCCGCCTTCGGCGCCAGCTTGCCCAGCTTGGCGAATACGAAGGCCAGCAACAGCGCACCGGCCGTGGTGATCAGCCAGCCCCAGATCGATGCGGTACCGATCTTGGCCAGGCTGGACGGCAACAGGAACACGCCTGAGCCCATCATGTTGCCGGCGACGAGGAAGGTGGCTCCGACCACCCCGATTTTCTTTGCTTCTGCCATGACAATCTCCGGTACTGGCATGAGCCCGGTGCGGCCGGGCGTGGGGACGGTTGCGCTGGCGTAACGCCGCTGGCGCTTACTTGATGAAGTTGTATTGCAGGCTGCCCTGCACCCGGACGGTGTCGCCGCGCGCGCCGCCCTGCTGTTCCAGGCGGCCGTACAGCAGCTCCATGCCCATCGTCCACGACGGCGCCGGGCTCCAGATCAGGTTGAACACGCCGTATCGGCTCTGCCGGAAGGCATCGGCGGCGAGTGCGGCATTCCGCTCCAGGGTCAACTGGCCGAAGATCAGGTTCGAACGCCAAAACCCGGACCAGTAATGGGTGTAGCCGACGAAGCCGCCGTGCAGGTCCAGCGCGTCGAGACGGCCATCGGCACCGACCACCGCGTCCAGCCCGGAGCCGGTCAGGTCCGCGGTGTAGCGGCTGAGGCCGCGCCCGCCGAGCGCGCCGAACAGCAACAGATCGCGCTCGCCTACCGATGCCGAGCCACTGAATTGCAGGCCGCCGGCCATGCGCCGGTCACGCTCGCCGTCACCGTCATAGGCCAGGCTGCGCGCCACCGCGCCCAGCTGGAGATGGCCCCAGTCGCGCTCCATGCGTGCGGTCACGGTCACATCCGGCAGCCGGTTCACTGCGGCCCGTTCATCACTGGCACCGGCCAGTTCGGTCCTGGGGTCTTCGGCCGCCAGCGTCAGGGTGTTGCCCTTGCCCATCGCGAAGCTGTGGTGGATGCCGGCCACCAGCAGATAGCCGGCGCCGCCGGGACCGGCGAAGTCGAGCGTGTCGGGCAGGCTGTCCGGGTCCATGAAACTGGAGTAACCGTAGCCGGCATAGGTATTGCCAAGCTGGCCATACGCGTGGCGCAGACGGAACGCGTAGCCATCACTGCTGCCGAAGAAATCATTCTCCAGGTAGAAGCGCAGGTTGCCGTGCGTGGTCGGGCGCCGCGCCTCGAAGCTGAAGCGGGTCTGTTTGGCGTGGATGTTGAAATTGGAGACATCGCGATGGCTGCCGCCCACCGGCATCGATGAGGGGATGAACTGATCCTCGTCACCGGCCGCACGCGAATCGGCAATCGCATCGAGCTTGGCATAGCCGCCAATGCGGATCACCGTGTCAGTACCTGGAATGGCAAAGAAGCCCTTCAGATCCGGGTCGGTCGGCCCAGCAGCGCTGTCGGGACGCGAGGCTGCCGTTGAGGGATCGGCCACTGATTCGCGCTGCGGCAGCACCGGTTGCGCCACACCCGGCACCTGGGTGGGATGCAGCAGGTTGGCACTGCTGCCAGGTGGTGTCACCGGCGCCGTTACCTGCGCAGCGGCCACGACAGCGCCCTCGCGTTGTTCGAGCCGATCCAGGCGCTTCTGCATGCCCTCCAGTGCCTGTCGCATGGCAGCGATTTCCTGGCGCAATGCGTGCGCATCCTCCTGGCCATTCTGCTGCGCATAGGCTGGCGTGACCACCAGCGCGGTCAGGCAGGCCAGACTCAGTACCGCAAAGCGCATTGCATCCTCCCTGGACGAACATTCGCAGCGCACTGACGGCGCGCGCGCAGGCGCAGCTCCGACATTGCGTTGCCGTTGCTGGAAATGCGGGTACTGCGTCGACGACACCGGCCAGCCTGCGCATGGCAGGCAACAGGACGATGACACTGCCCCGCCCGTACCGATATCGACGCCATCAGGGCCGCACTGCCGGAGAGGTGGCGACCGCAGCGGTCTGGGTAACAACCAGGGAGTGAGAACGTCGTGAATGGCTGTGCCGACTGCCCCGGTTCAGGGCGTGTCAGGCGCGGCATCCCTGGCGCGTTGACGCTGTATTCCATGCGTCACAGGCTAATCCGCCTGTCGTTTTTGGCCTTGATTGGAATCAAGGCGCGATGCTTGATGTCAGTCACGATTCAGACGTGACGACGAACAGGAGGTGCGCAGCCCGCATCACTCGCACAGGTGACAAAAAGCACAGGCCCGCATGCTGCCATGCGAGCCTGTGGTGTCGCATCACGGCGTGGGTGCCGGTCAGCGCGGGCCCAGCACCGTCTGCAGGTCAGCGCCCTGTGGCAGGCCGGCGCGACGCTGCACCTGGCCCTGCGCATCCTGGAACAGGATGCCCGGCGTGCCCTGGAAGCCCATTTCAATCATCAGCACCTGGTTGGCATCGAGCTTGCCGGCGATCTCGCGGCTGATGCTCGGCAGGGCCTTGATGCCACCACGGTCGAACTGGTGTTCGTTTTCCAGCAAGGCCGCACTCGGGTCACGCGCAGACAGGATGGCCGCAGCCTTGGCCGGGCTGTCCTCGCGAATCACGCCGACCATGATGTGGCGCAACTGCACCTTGCCGGCATCGACCCACGGACGCGCTGCTTCCCAGAACTTGTGGCAGTACGGGCAGTTGGCATCACTGAAGGTATAGACCACGCGCGGCGCATCGGCCTTGCCGTCACGCACCCAGGCACTGGCCTCCAGCTTGGTCCACATCCTGGCCGACATCGGTGCTGAAACCAGCTTCTCCACCGCCTCGGCGGCCACGTCGTTGCCCTCGGCATCGAACAGGCTGCCTACCAGCACATGCTTGCCGTCGGCGGTGACATAGGCTGCGGCCGGTTGCTGCCCACCCACCACGCCAGCGAATCCACGCAGGCCACCCGGTGCATCGAACTCGGCAACGACTTCAAAACCGTGCTTCTCGATGCCTTTCAGCACTGCGGGGCGCTCGCCTTTGGCCGCTGGGGCCTGAGCGCTCGCTGCCGGCGCTGCCGTTGCCTTGCCTGGCGGGGTCTGGGCCTGGCTGCAGGCGGCCAATGCCAGCATGACCGGCAGCAACAGCACCGCCGGAGCGATGCGCGGGGAAGTCGACAACATGGGAACTCCGTAGTGAGATGCCCGCGCAGGCTACCGCAGCCGGCGCAGTTTGTGTTCAAGACCCGCCGCCGTCATTTCGCCAAGGTGCAGTTCACGCAGGCGGCCTTCGGCGTCGAAGAACAGCGTCGACGGATAGGCCTGTACACCCAGCACGGTTGACGCCGAGGCGGTATCGTCCAGCAATACATTGCCCAGCCGGAGCTGTTCGGATGCGATGAAACCCTTCACTTCGTCCAGGGTTTCTCCCTGGTTGAGGAACACGAACTGCACGTCAGTGTGGATCTGCTGTGCGGATGCCAGTACCGGCATCTCGCGACGGCAGGGACCACACCAGCTGGCCCAGAGATTCAGCACCACCGGTTTGCCACGGAACTGCTGCAGGTCGATCCTGCGCCCCTGCAGATCGGCCACCTGGACCGCCGGCAGCGGCATCCGCCGCTCCTGCCATGCTGCGAGCAGGTGGCTGCCCGCCGCCCACAGCACCACACCCACCAGCGCCCCCGCCAGCACCGGCGCACGCAACGCGCGCCACAGCCGCAGCCGCCAGGTGCCCCACGCCAGGCCCGCAACCAGCACGACGGCAAGGTGATACCCACCGTCGGCGATCTGCAGGATGCTCCAGGGGGCCTCACGGTAGAGCGCGAAGTTCAAGGCCACGAAGCTGATGCGTCCACACAGCAGGCCGATCAGCAACATGTCCAGGACCAGGCTGGCCGCGGAAGGCACTGCCATCCCGTCCTTCGGCCGCGGCCACAGGTGGGCCACCGCCATGGCCATAAGCACGCACATCAGGATCAGCACCACCGGCATCGGCACCGGTCCAACACTCGACATCAACCCACCTGTCACATCATCTCGTTGCCTGCATGGTCAAAGCGTCGCGCCCAGGTTGCAAGTGCGACGCCCACCGCAGGCTTAGGCCGCGCTGCGCGGCATCTGCATGCCAGGCGCCGGTTGCAGCCCGCGCAGGCTGCCCGCCACCGACGACAACAGCGGTCGTTCGCGCCGATTGTTGTTGACCTGCCGGCGATAGTTGGCCGGCGTCATTCCGACAATGCGCAGGAACAGGCGGCGGAATGCGCTCTGGTCTGCATAGCCCACGCCCCAGGCCACTTCATCGATACCCGCCCCCTGCTGCAGCAATGTCTGCGCCTTGGCGATACGCAACCGCTGGCAATACTCGATCGGACGCAGGCCGGTGGCCTTCAGGAAGCGCCGCTGCAGAGTCCGCGGTTCCAGTCCGGAAACCTCGCAGATCGCTCCGAGCGTGGCCCCACGCGCAGCGGTGGTATGCAGCCAGCGTTGCGCCTTCAGTACGTCGCGATCGCCGTGGGCGAAGTTGGCACTGAAACGCTCCAGATCCTGCTGGATCGCCGCTGGCACCGTGATCCCCAGCTGCTGCGCCACGGAGCTCGCCACGCCCTGACCGTGCAGCCGGTACAGCAGACGCAGGGCGAGGAAGCGCCAGGCCTGGGAACCGGCCACCGTCAGCAGGTCACCGTCGTCGACCAGCGCACGCTCACTGGGCACCCAGCTGGCCGACGGTCCCTGCAGGCCCGGATGACGCCCGAGGTCCGGCCCACTGACGGTGCGGCCGGCAAGCAGACCCGCGCGTGCCAGCATGCTGACACCATCGCTGGCAGCTGCCAGCAGACTGCCGCCATCGTAATGCGCGCGCAGCCAATCCAGCAGGACCTCATCGGCGCGCAGGCAGACGCCTTGACTGATCTGGCCAGGCACGGCGATCACGGCGGGAATGTCCGCCTCGAGCATCTCCGCGCCGGCAATGCGATGCACGCCGGTCTGGCTGGCTGGCACGACCCAGCGGGTCACCAGGACACGCTTGAACGGGCGACGCTGCTGCTGGGCAAGCCGGTTGGCGACGTGTGCCATTTCGGTCAGCACCGAGGCCGCCGACGGGTCCCCTCCCGGGTACTCGACCACCGCGACCTCTACGAATCCCTCGTTCCTGAATCCTTCCACAGAGCATCTCCTCGGTTCGTTGCAGGCCATCCAGCGGCCGGTTCAGGCGCAGGGTAGGAACTGCCACGACGGCGGGGCTATGAAGAAAGTTGCAAAGTGCGCTGAATGCGCCGTCCGCGACCGGAGCTTGACCCTGGACCTGACTCCAGGCTTCAGAATGACCGGCAGCATCCGCAGGAATCCGCCATGAACATTGGTCAACTGGCGCGCCAGGCCGGCGTACCGATCGATACCGTGCGCTACTACGAGCGCCAGCAGTTGCTGCCCACCGCGGCACGCTCGGCCGGGGGCTATCGCATCTTCGGTGAGCAGGACCTGCGCCGGCTGCGCTTCATCCGCCGCGCCAAGACGCTGGGGTTCAGCCTGGAACAAATCGCCGAACTGCTGGCACTCAGTGATCGCCATCCGCAGGACATGGGCAGCGTGCGCGACGCGGCGCAAGCCCGACTGCAGGACATCGCGCAGCGCATGGCTGAACTGCAACGCATGCACAGCGCGCTCTCGCAGCTGGTCGACGCCTGCCCCGGCCACGGCACCCTGGATCAGTGCCCAATCCTGGCGGCGCTGACCGACGGCGCCGACTAAGTACGTGCGATCGTCGTTCCCTTCGCAACGCGCGTGAAGAAAAGTGCAACAAATGCTTGCCAACCCTCTGGGGCAAGGCTATTATTTCGCTCCTCAGCGACGTGGGGCCATAGCTCAGCTGGGAGAGCGCCTGCATGGCATGCAGGAGGTCAGCGGTTCGATCCCGCTTGGCTCCACCAATCTTTCGGCATTAGGCCGCCGAAAGGTCGCTAAAGAACATTGATGAGAATTGCGTCCCCATCGTCTAGAGGCCTAGGACATCACCCTTTCACGGTGGCGACCGGGGTTCGAATCCCCGTGGGGACGCCACTCATCACGAACAACGAGGACCCGGCCGATAACCGGGTCTTTTTTGTTCACCGCCTACCGGCATTCAGGTTGTGGCGTTGCGGTTCCCCTGCCCTTGGTGGCAACGGTTGAACCGGGACGAAAAAGTTCAAAAAAAACTTCCACAAACGTGAACACGCAGGTATGATAGGCGGCTCGGTAACACGGGGCCATAGCTCAGCTGGGAGAGCGCCTGCATGGCATGCAGGAGGTCAGCGGTTCGATCCCGCTTGGCTCCACCACTTTCGACATTAGGCCGTCGAAAGTTCTACAACTTGAAGTTTTTCGTGCGTCCCCATCGTCTAGAGGCCTAGGACATCACCCTTTCACGGTGGCGACCGGGGTTCGAATCCCCGTGGGGACGCCAGTTTCAAAACGGACTCTGCTCCCGGCAGATATCCGGAGTTTCATGGGGCCATAGCTCAGCTGGGAGAGCGCCTGCATGGCATGCAGGAGGTCAGCGGTTCGATCCCGCTTGGCTCCACCACTTCGACATTAGGCCGTCGAAGGATCTACAACTTGAAGTTTTCGTGCGTCCCCATCGTCTAGAGGCCTAGGACATCACCCTTTCACGGTGGCGACCGGGGTTCGAATCCCCGTGGGGACGCCAATTCTTGAAAACCCCGGCTTCGGCCGGGGTTTTTCTTTGCCCGCGATCTGCGATCAAACCGCCCTGCCCGTGGATGGCTTCACCCCGCCCACGGCTCAGAACCGCCGATACATCCCGATCGATGCCGGAGCAGTCGGTGCGAAACCAAACTGCGCATACAACCGATGCGCCTCGCCATCGGCCAGCAGGCTGACGTACGCCGACGGCGGCAGGTTGGCCTGCATCCAGCCGTCCAGCCGCCGCATCACCTCCTTGCCCAGGCCCTGCCCCTGCAATCGCGGCAGCACCGCGATATCACAGACCTGCAGGTGGCAGCCGCCATCGCCGACGATACGGCCCATCGCCACCAGCTCAGCGCCCTGGTAGGCACATACGCCGAACAGCGTATTGGGCAGCGCGCGGGCGGCTGCTTCGCGGGACTTGGCGCTGAGGCCTGCGAGCACGCGCAACTGGCAGTAGTCCTCGACCGTGGGTACGGCTTCGCGGAACTGGCAGGTGATGGGATCATTCATGCGGCATCTCCGGATGGGTCGGGCTATCCTGCCGCATCCACGTCGCAGCCACTGCGACCCAGGCCCACAGAGTCCCATGTGCTATTCCGCCCTGATCCGCGCTGACTACGCCAAACTGGTACGCGAATTCGGCGCCATCCTGTCGCTGGAGGACTTCGCCGAACTGTACGCACACGATCCGGGCAAAAAACGGCCGAAGACCCCGAAGGCGATGGATGACGGATTCGCCGGTGCGCGTACCGAACAGGGGCGGGACATCGTGGCGAAGATCCAGCAATGGCATGCGCAGGAGCAACAGGCCCTGGAGGCCGAACTGGCCCGGCAACGCGAACGACGCGATATTGCCCATGCCACGCTGGGCACCCGGCCCACGCAGAAAGCGCGCAACGACCTGCGCGTGGCCGGCAACCGCATCGAGCGCGCACAGGCCCGACTGGAAGACCTGCATCGGGTGCAGCTGCTGCCGCGCGACAACCGCATTTTCCCCGGCACCTACGCACCGGTGATGGTCAGCGAGAACGGCCAGCGCGTGATCAAGCCGATGCGCTACCAGTGCCGGCTGCCGGACAAGCCAGCGCGCAACGACGTGCTTTACCCCGGCACCTACAATGCGCGGCGCGACAGCCTGGAAGGTTACTGGCGGGGTGCGTTCGGACTGCGCCACGGCGTAGTGGTGGTGCAGGCGTTCTACGAGCACGTGCCCCGCCACGCCATCGCCGGCCGCACCCTCGGTGCCGACGAAAAGGAACAGGACGTAGTACTCGAATTCCGTCCCGATCCCCCCCGCGACCTGCTGCTGGCCTGCCTCTGGGCGGAATGGGAAGGACCGGAAGGCCGCCTGCTGTCGTTTGCCACGATCACCGACGCACCTCCCAGCGACGTCGCCGCTGCCGGGCATGACCGCGGGGTCGTGCCGATCCGCAAGGAACACCTCGACGCCTGGCTCAACCCCGAACCGGATGACCTGGCGCGCCAGTACCGCATCCTCGATGACCGCGAGGAGATCCGTTACGTGTACGAGGAAGCGGGCTGAGCGCCGGACGCAATTGAAGAACCCCGCCTGGGCGGGGTTCCTGGATCAGGGGTTGCCGCCGAACATCGCAGACGCGAGCATTCAGCCGTCGGCAGTATCCCCCTGCCGGTCCGTGGCGGACGGCTCAGGCCTTGACGCTGGAGCGGCCCACCGCACGCGCCAGCGCGCGTGACAGATCAGCCGACAGGTAGGGCTTGACCAGCAGCAGGCCGGCCAACATCGGCGCCGGCAGCTGCTCGGCCAGCATCCCGGTGGCCAGCACGAACGGAATGCCACGCGCCGAAAGCGCTGCAGCCACCGGCTCACTGGTCTCGTTGCGGGCCAGGCGGTAATCCAGCAGGGCCACGTCAGGAGTGCTTTGCTCCAGCAGCCGCAGGGCCTCGGACACACTCGCTGCGAGGCCAACCACGACTGCACCGGCATGCACCAGCTGCATCTGCAGCAGGGCCGCGCTCATTTCGTCGTTCTCGACCACCAGCACCCTCAGGTCCTGCAACACTGTCATCGGCTACCGCTCCTGGAGGCAATTGCACGCTGGGAGTATAGCTATCAAGGGGCCAATGCCGACAGGAACCGCCCTCATAGGCCCTCCTACTATGCATCGCCTGCCGACCTCGGTTACACTCGTACGCTGCCTGCCGGTGTGGCGGAATGGTATACGCAGCTGACTCAAAATCAGCCGGGGGTGACCCCATGAAGGTTCGAGTCCTTTCACCGGCACCACAGCATCAAAGGCCAGGTCCATGATCTGGCCTTTTGCTTTTCCCGGGCCAGAGCGCCGACACTGGCGAAGATGCCCCAGCATGCACCGCCCGCGCGATTGCCCCTCCTGCGGGCGTCCGACGCCGTCGCCTGGTCCCACTACCTCTCGCTGCCGGGCGTGATCGAGCACGCCAGCCGGGGCCACGTTTCCGAACGGGCGATGGCGCTGCAGATCGCCCGCCATCTGCCTGACGCATCCGATCAGCGCCGGGCGCTGGGACGCCAACAACCTGCAGGCGGTCGCCGCGATCCTCGACGGCTGCCCGCAACGCGGTGATGACCTGCTGGCCCGCGACGGCGGCGAGGAATTCATCGCCGCCCTGCCCGCCGCTGAGGCCCATGTGACCATCAGCATCGGCGTAGCCTGGCAGGCCGCGCATAATCAGCCCGACCCACAAGGCGGGGGAACAGCACTCCGACCGCCGGGCCTAGACCGCGCGCAGCACCGCCGCGCCATGCAGGTGCCCCGCCTCACCCTGCACGCGGAAGCTGGCCACGGTCTGCAGAAGCTGCGCTGACTGCTCCTCCATGCTGCGCGCCGCGGCCGAGGCTTCCTCGACCAGCGCAGCGTTCTGCTGGGTGCCCTGGTCGATCAAATCGACAGCGTGGTTCATCTGCTGGATGTCGTCGCTCTGCTGCTGTGCGGCCGTGCTGATCTCGGACATCAGGTCACTGACCCGGCGCACGTTGAGCACGATCTCGTCCATGGTGCGGCCGGCGCTCTCGACCTGCGCGGTGCCGGCGCCGACATTGGCCACCGACGCATCGATCAGCTGCTTGATCTCCTTGGCGGCACTGGCCGAGCGCTGCGACAGTTCGCGGATCTCGGTGGCGACCACGGCGAAGCCACGCCCGTGTTCGCCCGCACGCGCCGCCTCCACCGCCGCGTTCAGCGCAAGGATGTTGGTCTGGAAAGCGATGCCGTCGATCACGCCGATGATGTCGACGATGCGCCGCGAGGATGCGTTGATCACCGCCATGGTCTCGACCACTTCGTGCACCACGTTGCCGCCGCGCGCAGCGACATCGGCGGCGCCACCGGCCAGCTGACTGGCCTGCCGTGCGTTGCTCGCGGTGCGCTGCACGGTCTCGGCCAGGCCCTTCATCGACACGGCGGTCTCCTCCAGCGAGGCTGCCTGCTGCTCGGTGCGCTGCGACAGATCGCTGTTGCCCTGCGCGATCTCGGTGGCACCGACGGCGATGGTGTCGGCGGCGAACTTGATCTGGCCGATGATCGCGGCCATCGCCTCGACCAGCGAATTCACGCCTTCGCACAGCTCGGCGATCGGCCCGCGCTTGTCGACGGTGGCCACGCGCCGGGTCAGGTCGCCCTCCTTGGCGGCCGCCACCACTTCACGGGTCTGCGCCACGGCGCGCTGCATGGCCTGGTTCTCATGCACCTGCGCGGTGATGTCGGTGGCGTACTTGACGACCTTGAACGGCTTTCCATTGAGATCCAGGATCGGGTTGTAGGACGCCTGGATCCAGACCTCGCGCCCGCCCTTGCCGAGGCGCCGGTACTGGCCGGCATCGTATTCGCCACGGCCCAGCTTCTCCCAGAACTGCCGATACTCGGCACTGCCACGATACTCGGGCTCGACGAACAGCGAGTGGTGCTGGCCACGCACGTCGTCCAGGCTGTAGCCGGTGGCGGCCAGGAAGTTGTCGTTGGCCGAAAGGATGCGGCCGTCCATGCCGAACTCGATCACCGCCTGCGACTTGTCGATCGCCGCCAGCTGCCCGGCCGAGTCGGCAGCCTGCAGCTTCTGCGCGGTGATGTCGGTGGCGAACTTGACCACCTTGTAAGGCCGCCCCTGCCGGTCCAGCACCGGGTTGTACGAGGCCTGGATCCAGATCTCGCGCTGGCCCTTGCCGAAGCGCCGGTACTGGCCAGCGTCATATTCGCCACGCCCCAGCCGCGTCCAGAAGTCGCGGTACTCGGCGCTGCGCGCCTGCTCGGGATCGACGAACAGGGAATGATGCTTTCCCTGGATCTCCTCCAGCCGGTAGCCCATCGCCTGCAGGAAGTTGTCATTGGCCTGCAGGATGGTGCCATCGAGGGCGAACTCGATGACCGCCTGGACCCGGTGCAGCGCCGCGACCTGGGCTTCCAGCTCGGCACGGCCGTCGGACACGGCCTCGGCGCCGGTGCGGTGCTGGGGAGCCAGCGCGCCCAGCAGGGCACGCCACGGCGACCAACGGGTATACAGCTCGGCCGGCGCCTGCGCGCCCGCCGTGAAGCCTGGAATGAGCATTGTCTGATCCTCGGTGTCCGGTAAGCGGTTGCGACCCGACGGGCGGGATGCCCGGCGGCAACTTCAGGTGCCAGGGACTACAGGTGCCAACCGGCACCTCTCGAGCGACTGCCACGAACGTCTGCTGCGGGTGCGATCGGCATCTGGGAGCGGCGGAACACACAGCGCGGGCCGCCCATCGGGGACGGCCTGGGGTCCTGCGGCGGGTGACTGGAGCGGGATCCAGAGGGAGTATCGGCGAGGCGATCAGTGGCTTTAGCCGGATTACGCGACGTCCGTCGCAACTTCAGATGCGGCTGCAGGGACGCGGTAGACAATCGCGATGTACTTCACATTCTGCTCACGCTCGGTGGGGACACCGGGTGTCGTCACGGAACATGTCGCGCGTTGTCGCCGTCATTGGGCATAGCCTTGCCGGGCACGATGCAGTTCAGGCCCAAAAGGTTTGCATGACCAACGGGCGATTCCATGGCAGGTGAAAATGGCCAGCATGCAGCGAACCGCAGGACGCGCACTGACACGGAGATCGCATGTTCCCACGCTTGGCCAGCTTCCTGATCCTGGGCCTGTGCAGTACCGGCGCCCTCGCTGCAGATGCCACCTATCGGCCCGCCTTCCATCCGGACCAGCTGAAGGGGCCGCCTGTCGGGCGACCGAACGAGGTGCTGGTACTGGGCACCGCCCACCTGTCCGGCCTGCCCAAGTCGTTCCAGCCCGCCTTGCTTGAACCCTTGCTGCAGCGACTGGTCGCCTGGAAGCCCGAACTGATCGCCACCGAAGACCTGTCCGGCCTCCAGTGCGATTCCATGCGTCGCTACCCGGAACGCTATGCGGAGAGCGTGGCCACCTACTGCTTCGACACCACCGCTGCGCAGGCTGCCACCGGCCTGGACGTGCCCGCAGCGAACGCCCAGGCCGAGCGCCTGCTTGCGACCTGGCCGGACGAGCCGACGCCCACCCAGCGTCGTCGGCTCGCAGCATTGTTCCTGGCAGCGGGCGAACGCGGCTCGGCGCAGGTGCAATGGCTGCGCCTGCCTGCGTCCGAGCGCAAAGCCGGCGATGGGCTGACGCCGGCCTTGGTCGAGATCCTCGGCAAAGGCCTGGTCCGCCGCAATGAAACCAGCCTGATCGCCGCCGTAGTTGCCGCCCGCCTCGGGCATGAACGGCTGTGGGCCGTGGACGACCACACGGCCGATTCTCCCACACCGGCCGAGGATGAGGCGGCGGCCAGTGCAGCCATCACCGGTGCCTGGAACAATACGCATTCGCGGGCACGACGGGAGGCCGATGAACGCCTCGTGGCCAATCTGGACAAGCCCGGTGGCGTCATGGCGCTGTATCGCGATTACAACAGCCCGGCAGCAGCGTTGGCAGCGTACCAGAGCGACTTCGGCGCGACGCTCGTCGAGCCGTCCTCCAAGGCGTTCGGCCGGATGTATGTCGGTTACTGGGAAACCCGCAACCTGCGCATGGTCGCCAACGTCCGCGACGTGCTGGGCCTGCACCCTGGCAGCCGAATGCTGGCCATCGTCGGTGCCTCGCACAAGGGCTACTACGAGGCCTACCTCAATCAGATGCACGACGTGCAGCTGGTCAGTACGGACGCAGTATTGCGTTGACCAGGATAGGTGCCGGCCATGCGCTGGAACTATCCTGCAAGGCCCGTCTGCAGGTGCCGACATGCTGAAAGTGATCGCCGAGGATTTCATCCATCCCGATGCGGTGGACACCGTGCTTCCCCTGTACCGCGAGCTTGTCGCATGCACGCGGCGAGAGCCGCTCTGCCTCGGCTATGAACTGTTCGTCGACCAGAAGGACCCCGGGCATTTCGTCTTCATCGAGCAATGGCCGGACCGCGACGCTCTGGATATCCATTGCGCCAGCGAGCACTTCCAGCGTCTGGTGCCTCAGATCAACGCGTTCCAGCGCGCACCGTGCCGGGTCCTGCTGATGGACGCGGCACGGGTGTAGTGCCGGAAGCGAGACGCCCGCCGTCGCCGCGGCCATGCCGCCACAGCAACACGCAGGCCGCAACCGTGCAGGCCAGGCTCAGGACCAGCAGCGCGACCGCGCCTTGCTGCAGCACGGGCAACAACGCCTGCGCGTGCGGGTCGCCGCGCAGCTGTTCGGCGCGCAGGCAGGTGGCCAGCGCCAGGCACCAGCCGATCAGGGCCGGAATGAACATACGTACCGCAGTCGGGTTCCAGGCATTCATGGGTTCACCTGCTTCAGGGGAGATGCGCGCAGTATTCGCGCGCTTCTTCTCACAGGCTGAGATCAGTCCTGGGCGGCATCGGCATCGTCGCCTGGAAGCTCCGACAGCTCGCCCTGCACCTGCACGTTGTTGCGCCCCAGCGCCTTGGCCCGGTAGCACTGTGCATCGGCAGCGGCCACTGCCTGGTCCACGCTCATGCCCGCCGCCAGGGGCGCGATGCCGATGCTGGCACCGACCCGCAGCCGATGCTGATCCCACGGAATGGACAGCGCTGACAGGGTCTGCAGGAGTTCACCGCCGATCCGTGCGGCACGACGCGGCGTACACCCGGACAGGATCACCGCGAACTCGTCGCCGCCCAGCCGCGCCACCACGTCCGAATCACGCACACCATGTCGCAGCACACTGGCCACCGCCCACAGCACGGCATCGCCGGCCAGGTGGCCCCAGGTGTCGTTGACCGGCTTGAAGCGGTCCAGATCGATGTACATCAGCGAGGCGGCCTGCCCGGTGCGCTCGACGCGGGTGATCGCCTGCTGCAGGTGCACCTCGAAACCGCGGCGGTTGCTCAGTTCGGTGAGTGGATCGATCTCGGCCAGGTGGCGGGCTTCGCGCTGCCGCGCCCGCTGCTGGGTGTCGTCGCGCAACACCCACACCGCGCCGCGCACATGGCCCTCGTCATCGCGCAGCCAGGCCCGCGTCAGGTCCACCGGCACCGTTGCCGTGCCCAGGCGCAGCAGCAGGTCGGCGTGCAGGTCCACCGCGTTGCTCTCCGGGTCCAGCAGTACCGACACATCCAGTACCGAGCCGGGCGCGTACTCGGTGGTCAGCACCAGCACGTCCTGCACCCTGTGCCCGGCCAGCGACAGCGCGCCATCACCGGCCAGGGTGCGTACCGCGGCCGCGTTGGCATAGTCGATGCGGCCGTCAAGGTTGACGCTGAGCACCAGGTCGGCCACCGCATCCAGGGTGATGCGGCTGCGCTGTTCGCTCTCGAACAGGCGTTGCTCACTGCTGCGCTGGGCGGTGATGTCCTGGATCTGCGACACGAAATGCAGCGGCTGGCCATGCTCGCTGCGCACCAGCGACACCGACAGCCGCGCCCAGATGATGCGACCGTCGCGGTCGAGATAGCGCTTTTCAAGGTGGTAATGGCTGCGCCGTCCGGCCAGAAGATCCTGCACCAGGGCCAGGTCGGTCTGCAGGTCATCGGGATGGGTCAGGCGCTGGAAGTCGACCTGCAGCAACTCTTCGCGCGGGTAACCCAGGATCCGGCACAGCGCATCATTGACGTCCAGCCAACGCCCCTCCAGCGACACCAGCGCCATGCCCAGCGCCGCCGATGTGAATGCACCGGCGAACTTCTCCGCCGACAGCCGCGCCTCGGCCCGTGCCTGCAGGATTTCGGTGATGTCGATGGCCATGCCGACGTAGCCGATGCGTGCGCCATCGGCACCTTCCATGCGGCTGATCGACAGGCGCACCTGGCGTGGCAGGCCCTCCTTGCGCAGCAACGTCCACTGCCGCGAGTAGGTCTGCCCGTCAGCGCGAGCACTGAGCGCTTCGAACACGTCGGGAAGGTTGCCCTCGGCATCGGCCAGCGGCTCCAGCCAGGCTTTCAGTTCCTCTGGATCGTGGAAGGCATCGAGCCGGCGCTGGCCGACCACCTCCGCTGCGCTGTAGCCCAGCAGGCGCTCCGCACCCGTGTTGAACAGGGTGATGGTGCCATCGGTATCGGTGGCGATCACCGCTACCTCATCGGACGCATCGACCACGGCCTGCAGGCGTTGGCGGGTTTCGGCCGCATCCTGCCTCGCCTGCTGCAGCTCGGTGACGTCGGCATGGGCACCGGCCATCCACAGCGGCTTGCCCTGCCCGTCCCATTCAAAGACGCGCCCACGGTCCTGGATCCAGATCCACTGGCCGTTCCTGTGGCGCATGCGCAGCAGGCAGGCGTAGTTGTCGCTGCGCCCTTGGAAATGGTCGTCCAGCGCAGCATCGGACAACGCAACGTCATCGGGATGGACCAGCCTCAGGAACGTCTTCTGGCAGATGGGTTCCAGCTCTTCCAGGCGGTAACCGACGATCTCGGCCCAGCGCGCGTTGACCCGCATCTCGCCGGTCTGCACGTTCCATTCCCAGGTTCCCGCGGCGGTACCGTCGATGATCATCGCCAGGCGGCGACGCTCTTCCGCCAGCTCCTGCAGGCGGCGCTCCAGCAGTCCATTGCCGTGGGTGCCCTGGCCCGGCATCAATCCGGTCTCCTGCCGGCACGGGCAGGCGCCGACCGCAGCGCAGCGCTGCGACCGCCGGTACGAGCAACGGGTGGTGCTGGCGTCATGGCCCTCCCCAGCAACAGCGGGGTGGCCGGACGCCTCCCCTCAAGCGCAAGTGTGCGCAATCACGGGGAAAATCGACAAGTCCCCCGCCACGAATCAAGCGTGACGGGGAACACGGTCCTCAACTGCGCTTGGCGCGGGCGAAGGCCTCGGCCAGGGCGTTGTTGGCCGGGGGCGCGGACGCGGCGGGACGGCCGCCATTGCCTTGGCCCCGGTTCGGCCCGCGGTTCTGGCCGCCTGCATCGCGGCGCGGACCCTGCCCATGGCCGCGCTCATCACGCTGGCCCGGGCGGCTGGTGGCTTGCCCGGGGGTATCGTCCAGGCGCCGGGTCAGGGCGATGCGCTTGCGCGCCACGTCCACCTCCAGCACCTTCACCTTGACGATATCGCCGGCCTTGACCACGTCGCGCGGGTCCTTCACGAACGTATCGGAAAGCGCCGAGATGTGGATCAGGCCATCCTGGTGCACACCGATATCGACGAAGGCACCGAAGGCCGCCACGTTGCTGACCACACCCTCGAGCACCATGCCCTCGCGCAGGTCCTTGATGTCCTCGACGCCCTCGGCGAAGCGTGCCGCCTTGAACTCGGGGCGTGGGTCTCGGCCCGGCTTCTCCAGTTCCTTGAGGATGTCACGCACGGTCGGCACGCCGAAGGTGGCATCGGTGAACTGCTCGGCCTTCAGGCCGCGCAGGAAGCTGCCATCACCGATCAGCGCCTTGATCGGGCGCGCGGTGCCGGCCACGATGCGCTCGACCACCGGGTAGGCTTCCGGGTGTACCGCCGAAGCATCCAGCGGTTCATCACCGTCGGCAATGCGCAGGAAGCCCGCGCACTGTTCAAAGGTCTTCTCGCCCAGGCGCGCGACCTTCAGCAGGTCCTTGCGGCGCTTGAACGGGCCGTTCGCATCACGGTGGCGCACGATGTTCTCGGCCACCGTGGCCGACAGGCCGGACACCCGCGACAACAGTGCAGCCGAAGCGGTGTTCACGTACACGCCCACCGCGTTCACGCAGTCCTCCACGCGGGCATCCAGCGCGCGCGCCAGGCGGTACTGGTCCACATCGTGCTGGTACTGGCCGACACCGATCGCCTTGGGTTCGATCTTCACCAGTTCGGCCAGCGGGTCCTGCAGGCGGCGGGCGATCGACACCGCCCCACGTAGCGACACGTCCAGCTCCGGGAATTCCCTGGCCGCGAACTCGGACGCCGAGTACACCGACGCGCCGGCCTCGCTGACCACCACCTTCTGCAGCTTCGGGTTGCCAGCGGCCTTGATCGCTTCGCCGGCCAGCTTGTCGGTTTCGCGGCTGGCGGTGCCGTTGCCGATCGCGATCAGGTCCACGTTGTGCTTGGCGCACAGCTGCTTGATCGTCTGCAGCGACTGCTCCCACTGGCGACGCGGCTCGTGCGGGTAGATGGTGTCGGTGGCGACCAGCTTGCCGGTGGCATCGACCACGGCGATCTTGCAGCCGGTGCGGATGCCCGGGTCCAGTCCGAGCACGGTCTTCGGGCCGGCGGGTGCCGCCAGCAACAGGTCCTTCAGGTTGTCGCCGAACACCGCGATGGCCTCGGCTTCGGCCTTTTCGCGGGCCTGGTTGAACAGGTCCAGCAGCAGATGGGTGTGCAGCTTGGCACGCCAGGTCAGCCGGCAGGCATCCAGCAGCCAGCGGTCGGCGGCACGGCCCTGGTCGGCGATGCCGGCCTTGCGCGCCACGCGCCCTTCGGCGTACTGGTGGCCGGCCTCGGCATCACTGCCGGGGTCCAGCTCCAGGAACAGGATCTCCTCGCGGCGCGCACGGAACAGCGCCAGCAATCGGTGCGAGGGAATCTTCGCCAACGACTCGGCGTGATCGAAGTAATCGCGGTACTTGGCGCCTTCGGTTTCCTTGCCCTCGGCCACGCGCGCGCGGATCACGCCGGTTTCGCCCAGCCAGGTGCGCAGTTCACCGACCAGCGCGGCGTCTTCGCCCCAGCGCTCCATCAGGATCGCGCGCGCGCCTTCCAACGCGGACTTGGTGTCGGCTACGCCCTTGTCGGCGTCGACGAAGGTGGCCGCGAACGTCTGCGGGTCCTGCGTCGGGTCGGCCAGCAGGCCATCGGCCAACGGCTCCAGGCCGGCCTCGCGGGCGATCTGCGCACGGGTGCGGCGCTTGGGCTTGTACGGCAGGTACAGGTCTTCCAGCCGGCTCTTGGTATCGGCGGCCAGGATGTCATTGCGCAGCTCGTCACTGAGCTTGCCCTGCTCGCCGATGCTGGCCAGCACCGCCGCGCGACGGTCCTCCAGCTCGCGCAGGTAGGTCAGCCGGGTTTCCAGGTTGCGCAGCTGGGTGTCGTCCAGGCCACCGGTCACTTCCTTGCGGTAGCGCGCGATGAACGGAACGCTGGCGCCTTCGTCAAGCAGGCCGACGGCGGCGCGTACCTGGGCGGACTGGGCACCGATTTCGTCGGCGATGGTCTGGGCGATCTGCTGGGCGAGCGCGCTCTGGGCGTTCTTGGCGTCGTGCATTGCTTCAGGTCTGTGCCGCGTTTCGGGAAGCCCCCATTCTGGCAATCCGCGACGGAGCCGGACAAGGCATTGACAGGGGGCGAGGTTCAGCGGCGAAGCCGGATTGGACGCCGGCATCCTGGCAAAGAGCGGGCTCGGACTGGCCCGGGGCTGGGATGCCGGCGCGGGCGCGCGATGGTGGGCGCGCCCTGCCGCGTGTTGCGACGGTCAGCGGTAGTGGCGGGCGGCGCGCTGCATGACGATGTCGTCACGCATGCCTTCCAGGGCCATCAGGCGGACCTTGCCGACACCCTGCAGTTCCATGAACCGCTCCGTGTAGAACTCCGGCCCCAGCGCGGTATCGGCGCGGGATTTGCTGAAGCCGTAGGGCACCACGCCCTTCTCGCCATCCTTGCTACCACCGACATAAAGAACGATTGCCATGTGATGTCTTCCTCCAAATTGCTACTGCGTACTGCGTTCGATGAGCGATGCTGCGAGCTCATCGAGGGAGAGCTTACCGCGTCGAACCTGACTGGAACGTCACGAAGGCTAATGACGATCGGTTGCATGCAGATGACTGCGGGATCGCAGCAGAATGCTTACGGATCTTTAACTTCCGGCTAACGAATCGGCGGGGGATTTCCCCAACGGCGCAGCCCCTCGTGGCTTGGTCGCGAAATGCGCTTCATGTGATCGGGTCGGTCGGGGTGGGTTCGCGGGACACGCCGTAAACCCGTCCATGGGGGCTCGATGGCGCCATCCATGGCGCCAACGGTCCCGCGAACCCACCCCGACCGCCCCCCGACAGTTTTCGGGCACGTCCAGCCACGGAAAAGAAAAAAGAAGACCAGAGCAAAAGCGGCCTGGCCGGCTCACTTTTTGTAGAGCCGAGCCCATGCTCGGCTGCTTTCAGGCCAGTCCGCGAAGCACGGCGTCACCGCCAGCCCCACCCACCCGGCCAGCCCCCAGGAAGCAGGCATTCCGCGACCAAGCCACGAGGGGCTGCGCCGTAGGCTGGAAACTACGGCCACCAACCACGCCCGAACCGGGCGAAATGATCGGCCGCGCGTTCGAACGGATTGCGTGCACTCACCCCACCACACAGCAGGTACACCGGCAGGTACAGCGGCCCCAGCACCATGTACTGGTAAACGTGCGCGCGCTCGTGGTCGTCCAGCCGGATCAGCGGCTCCACGCCCCACCCCGCCTGATGCGCATAGGTCCGGCAGCAGATGCCGAGGTCATGGCCGGTATGCAGGATCACGTTGCCCAGGGTGATCGCCCCACCCGGCCCCCACGGCCAGCGATCGAACACCAGCGCGCAGTCACGGCTGCTCCAGCGCAATGTCGCGCCGCCGAGCATGCCGGCCAGGCCGCCGATCAGGCCGATCAGTGTGTTGGGCAGCGTCCATGCGGCGCCCAGCATCTGCAGCGCGCGCAGCCACAGCGGCCAGGATCGAGCGGCGGTATTCAATCCGCCTCGTTCGGAATCAGCAGCCACAGGATCAGGTAGATCAGAATGCCGGGGAAGGCGGCCGAGCCGATCGATACCAGCACGAACACGATCCGCACCAGGGTGGGGTTCCAGCCGAAGCGATGGGCAATGCCGCCCATCACGCCGGCAATCATGCGGTCGTTCAATGAACGCGACAGCGTCTTGGGCGTGGTGTTCACGGCGGTGTCTCCTCGGCTTGCGGGCAGAATCAGTCGAGCACGCCGCGACTCTACACCGCCTCCATGTCTACGGCGTGCGGAGACGCAGCGCCTGCAGGCGCGCACTGAACCAGGCGGCCGCGGTCTGCTCAGGCTGCCCCGGGCACTGGATGCGGTAAGGCTTCCCGCTCATGCTGCTCTGGCTGGCGGCGCGCTCGATGAACTGCTCGGCGCTGTCCACCATGTCCTTCTTCAGCAGGTAGTCATACTTGCGCTGCAGATGGGCGCGCGCATCGCTGCCGTCGTACCAGCTGCCATTGCGCTGGAACCGGCACTGCGAGCCATCCAGGCTGGAGATCAGCTGGGCTATCTCCCGGCGTGCATCCACACTGGGTGCGGCGTGGGCAAGTGGTGCTGCCAGCAGTGCCGCAAGAATCAACAAAGTCCGGTACCTCATCATCCCCCCAAGTCAGTCGAGCATGGCTCGACTCTACAGGTCACGCGCCTTCAACCAGCCATCGATCGTGGCCGGCACTTCGCGCTGGGCGCGGCCGGACACATAGATACCAATGTGGCCACCGCGGAAACTGGACTCGGTGTAGTCGTCCGTGCCCAGGCGCCCACGCATCGCGCGCGAGGCGTCCGGCGGTACCAGATGGTCCTGCTCGGCATAGATGTTCAGCACCGGCAAGGTCACCTGCGACAGATCCACGGCTTCCTCGCCGATCCGCACCGTGCCGTTCACCAGCCCGTTGCCCTGGTAGAACTGCTTGATGAAATCGCGGAACGCCTCGCCCGCCAGGTCCGGTGAATCGAAGATCCACTTCTCCATGCGCAGGAAGTCCTCAAGCGCCGCCTTGTCATCGAGGATGTCGAGCAGGCCGACGTACTTCTGCACGTTCAGGCGGAATGGCTTGAGCATCAGGTAACTGGCGTTCATCAGGTCGGCCGGGATGTTGCCCAGCGTGTCGACCAGCAGGTCCACGTCCACCTGCCGCGCCCAATGCGAGAGCATGTTGTCGGCCGTCTGGAAGTCGACCGGGGTGACCATGGTGATCAGCTTGCCCAGCTTCTGCCGGCGCAGCGCGGCGTAGCAGAGTGCGAACACGCCGCCCTGGCAGATACCCAGCAGGTCCACCGGGCCACCACTGCGCACGCGCAGGGCATCCACTGCACCATCGATATAGCGCAGCAGGTAGTCCTCCAGCGTCTGGAAGCGCTCCGAGCGATCCGGGTAGCCCCAGTCCAGCACGTACACATCCTGCCCGAGCGCCAACAGCTTCTGCACCAGAGAGCGGTCGGCCTGCAGGTCGACCATGTACGGCCGGTTGACCAGCGCGTAGACGATCAGCAGCGGCGTGCGCCGGGTCGGCGCCTGTTCGCCGACGAAGCGGTAGAGCACCACCTTGCCGTCGCGCCACACTTCCTCGCGGGCGGTCACGCCGTAGTCAACGTCTTCCACCTGCGGCAGCAGCTTCAGCCCTTCCATCAGCTTGCGCTGCATCGCCAGGGTTTCCTGCATCAGGTCATCAGCGTTGAAGCCCAGCGGTCCCTTCATCGGTCACGTGCCCGCGCGGAAGTGCGAGGTGCGGCCTTCTTTGCAGGCGCCTTTTTCGCAGTCGCCTTCTTTGCCGGCGCAGCCTTCTTTGCGGCATTGCGGGCGGCTGGCTTCACCTTCGCCGGCGCCGGCTGCGCCACCGGATCGACCGCAGCGGTTCCAGCCAGCACTGCCACCTGCGCCTGCAGGCGGCGCAGGCTGCGCTCCAGCTCGGCGATGCGGCGGTGCGCGGCATCCATCTCGCTGCGGGTCGGCAGGCCGATACGTTCACTCATCTGTTCCACCTCGCGCTGCAGGCCGGCGCGCAGACGCATCTGCGCGTTGCCCAGCGAGGCGTACACCTGCTGGAACGGTTCGGACATGGCCACCTTGGCGTAGGCCTCCTCGGCCACTTCGATCCACAGGTCGAACATCGCGCGGGCGCTGGTCAGCTGGCTGCCCGGCTGTTCGTGCTCGACCAGGCGCTGCTCGAACAGCGCAAAGGCCTCGTCCAGTGCCCGCTTGATCAGGTCGACATAGGCGCGCGAATGCTGCTGGTATTCTTCCTGCGCACGCAGCAGGGCCTGCCAGCGCGCCTGGTGCTCGCGGCCGGGGCCGAATGCCGGGCTCTGCAGCCACGGGCCCGCCTGCAGCTGGAACTGCTGCAGCCATGCGGCGAATTCAGGTACTGCGGCACCGGCGTGGGTGCTGCCGCGGGCGCCCTGCAGCATCCATTGCAGCATGCCGTCGCCCTGCCCCTGCACCGCCTCACGCCAGGCCTGGGCCACATCTGCACTGCTGGCGTCGCGGCCGGCAAACCGAGCGGCGACCTCCTGCATGGTGCCGTACCAGCTGCCCGCCTGTTCGCGGAACCGGCGCACGGCATCTTCCGGCGCGCCGGGCGCCTGTTCGGGCAGCAATTGGCCCCACCAGTCAAACAACCGTTGCCAGCTGCCGGGGTCGTCACCGGCAGGTGCAGCGGGCGCGCCCGCATGGCGCAGAGCATCACCCCATGCGCCGAAGTACTGCCGGGCCAGCGTCTCGAAATCGCTGCTGCCGGCATCGTGGGCCGAGCTGGTCATCGCAGGCCTCCGCAGGGCTGGCTCATGGCTTGGGGATACGCAGGGTCTTGCTGATCATCAGCGACCCGGACAGGGCGAACAACAGCACCATCGGGTGCAGCTGCCACGGTCCGATCTGCCACTGGCCGAACCAGATGTTCTGGCCGATGGCATCGGTGCCGGCGGCGATCGCCAGTACGATCACCAGCACCAGGCTGGTCGGGATCGGGGTGCCCTCGAAATACGTGACCTTGCCCTCGTCGCCGGTCATTGCCTCGGCTGTGACGTTGTAGCGTGCCAGGCGGCTGACGCCGCAGCAGACGAAGTAGCTCAGCACCAGCCAGTCCCAGCCACCCTGCATGCCGCAGGCATAGGCAAGCGCCGCTGGGGCCACCCCGAAGGAGATCACGTCGGACAGCGAGTCCAGCTCGCGGCCCAGGGTGGAGCTGGACTTGCGCCAGCGCGCGATGCGCCCATCAAGGGCGTCGAAGATGAAGGCCAACGGGATCAGCGCCATGCCGAACAGCAGGTAGCCGCGCTCGCCATCCTGCAGGAAGCGCATGGCGGCAAATACCGCACCGGTGCCGCAGAAAGCATTGGCCAGGGTGAACCAGTCGGCCAGCTGGAATTCGCGCAGCATCGAGAAGTGACGTTTCATGGGGACTCACGGAGCATCAAGGCCCACAGGTTACCGCGAGCGCCGTCGCTGGTGACAGCGCTGACGGGGCCCACCCTTCACCGCCCCCTCACCCGCCCTCACCGGCGGTGAATTTTTCGCCACCCATCTTGACAGCCTAGGGGGGTGGCGCCTGTCGCGGCTTATCCACAAAGTTGCCCACGCGTAATCCACACCCCCTGTGGACAACCAGATCTCACCGACTGCGACGGTGGACATTTCCTCATCACCCTGACGCGGGGTTTCCCTACTTCCCAAGCCGCGAGGTCGGCGCTATGGTCACCGGCGGGCCCGCCGCCGCCACGTCCGATTCCTGGTGACGGACGATGATGATGCCGGATGCTTCCACCTGCTGCTGGCGCAGCGGCCATGAAGCGGTAGAGCCGGCCGCTGGCCGGCTGCCCCTGCCATTCCGGAGTGCCGGCCAGCGGCCGACACTACCGAGCGTGCACCCGCCGCCACCGGGCGAAACACATCACCTGCATCACCAGCATCGCCAGCAACCCCAGTGGCCACGCCCACCACACGCCGGCCAGCCCGTGCTGCGCCTGCATCCACATCGCCAGCGGCAGTTCCACCAGCAGCACCGCTGCCATACCCAGCAACGCTGGCAACCATACCGTGCCGCTGCCGCGCATCACCCCGACAAGCACCGCGCTGATTCCCATCGCCAGCACGCCCCACACCACAGTGCGCAGCTGCAACGCAGCCAGCTCGCGCACGTCGGCCGCCGCCAGGATCAGCCCGGTCAGCCCGGGCGCCAGCGCCACAACCAGCACCACCACCACGCTCAGCGTCGCCAGCCCCACCAGCACACCCGTCCGGGCGATGGCCGGCAGCCGTGCCGTACGCCCGGCGCCCATCGCATGCGCCGCGAGGATGGTGGCGGTGATCCCCAACGACATTGCCGGCAACTGCACCCAGCTCATCAGCTGGTTGACCGCACCGTAGGCTGCCGTGGCCGTGTAGCCATAGCGGTTGATCCAGCCCAGCAACACGATTTCGGCGACGGCCAGGCTGAGCATTTGCAGCGAGGAGGGTATGCCGATGCGCAGCATCGATCGGATGATCGCGCCATCGAAACGAATGGCATGCAACAACTCAGGGCCCGGTGCCAGGGGATGTCCTGCCCGATGCCAACGCAACAACAGCCAGCCCAGGGCCAACAGCGAGGCAAACGCCGCCGACACCGCCGCACTGGCCGATCCCAGCCGAGGCAGGCCGGCCCAGCCCAGAATCAGCAGCGGCGTGCACAGCAGGCCCACCGCCGTGGCCAGCAGCAGCGCATGCAGCGGCGTCTTCGCATCGCCTACCGCGCGGCTCACGGCAGTGGCCAACCACAGCAGGAAGAACGCCGGCGCCGCCAGCAACAGCACGCGCGCGTAGACGATGGCCTCACCGAGGATCGGTGCCGGCGTACCCAGTGACATCAGAAGCTGTGGTGCGAAACCGCTCCCCAGAGCCATCACCAGCACCGACAACACAAGGATCAGCGCCACCGCACTGCCAGCCACCGCGCGCACCTGCTGCGGCCGACCCGCGCCCCAGGCCTGCCCGATCAGCACCATCGCGCCGGTCGCCAGACCCATCACCAGGGCCAGCAGCAGGAAGAAGACCGGGAAGAACGCAGCGGCCACGGCCACCGCCTGGGTACCGAGCAGATGGCCGAGGTAGATGTTGTCCAGCGTGCCTGCGGCCAGTTGCAATGCATTGGTCAGCAACATCGGCAGCAGCAGGGCCAGGTAGGTGCGCCACAGAGGCGGCGCGACCGGGGGCGTGGAATGTACAGGGGAGTTCATGGGGTTCTCTGGGCAAGGCGCTGCCCTGCCCGGCGTTTCCACCAGCAAAGCAAGCACAGGGGACCGGGCCGCAGCCCGCGATCAGGTGGCGCCGCCGCTCAACGACGGCGCGATGGTTCAGCCGTCGGCGCTGTCGAACGCCAGGCGCAGGGCGTGGTCGCGCACATCCCTGGGCCAGCAATGCAGCACCGCTTCCAGGCCCGTACGGTCGTGCGCGAACAGCGCGCGGATGGCCTCCTCGAAGCCCGGCAGGTCACCGGCGATGGTCTGCATGAAGTGATAGGCGCGCTCGGCATCGCGACACCGGCGGTCCTTGTCCGCACCGGCGCGGCTGGCCGCCTCCACCAGTTTTCGCAATGCCACCGAGGCCCCGCCCGGCTGCTCTGCCAGCCACGCCCAATGGCGCGGCAGCAACGTCACTTCACGGGCGACCACGCCCAGCTTGGGGCGGCCACGACCACGCGGGGTCGCCGCAGCGTCTTCGGCAGTGACCTCGGCATCCGTCTCCACGACAGGAAACGCTGCGCTTACCCGCGCCAGCAGTTCCTCGTCACTGCCGCGCGTATCGAAATCGCGGGTGCGGCCCGTGGCGTTGTCGAACACCAGCAATGGTCCAGCAGCGTTGTCGGCGCGCAGCCGCTTGAGCGCCTGTGCGGCCATTTCCGGTCTGCCGGACGCAACGAGGCGATGGCCGTCGAAACAACTGAAGGGAGGGAGTCGAGACGCAGGCATGGCAATGGCATCAGAGGCGATGCACAAATATTGCCCGGGTAATTTGTCGACGTCAATATTGCCCCGGTATTAATTGACCGAAAGAGCGTGCCAACCCAGGGTGGCACCCACCGGAACGGTTGGCACCTCCCCGATTCGCCGGGTCACAGCCGGCTGTAGGACCAACTGACCATGCGCCCGTCCTTGTACGGCATCACGCCGTGGAACGGGCGCGGGTCGGCGTCGAACACCAGCGGCAGGAAGTTGCGGTCGCCTTCCCACATCGGCAGCGTGTCCAGCTTGTCCAGATCCACCCACTCCAGCGTGCCTTCGTGGTTGCCGCCGTGCGGGGTGCCTTCGAAGCTGTCGATGACGAACACGAAGCCCAGCCAGTCTTCGCCGTGCTTGCCGAAACCGGGCCAGCTGAGAGTGCCGCGCAGGCGCATGCCGGTGCAGTCGATGCCGGCTTCCTCGGCAATCTCGCGGCGCATGCTGGCCGCCACGTCCTCGTCCGCTTCGATCTTGCCACCCAGGCCGTTGTACTTGCCGAGGTGATGGTCACCGGGGCGCGTATTGCGATGGATCATCAGCACCTGGCGACGATCGGGCGACAGCACATAGCCCAGGGTGGCGACGATCGGGGTGTACGGCATGGGGCGGCATCCAGCGGCAGGTCAGCCCTGGATTATGGCCGATCAGCGCACCAGCGACAGGCGGCGCTCGGCAGGCGCACCGGCGCCATCGGGGTCACGGCGCAGCGTTGCGACGCCGTGGCCGCGCTCGGCCAGGTATTCCAGCCACTTGCCGAGGAAGGTGTTCATCCGCATCCGGTGGCTGATCAATTCCGCCGGTGGCGGGTACAGGCCCATGGTGTCCTGCCAGCGGCGGCCGACGTAGCAATGGGTGGTCTCGGCCTGGCGCGCGTCACGGTACAGGCGAACATAGGCCGAAGGATCCGGCTCGCCGGTGACCGGGTCGGCAATGTCGTAGGTCAGCCGCAGTTCCACCGTATAGCGGTGGCACTCGATCACGTCCAGGCGGACATCCAGGCCGTCGCCGATCGAGGAAATGTAGCTGCCCGCCGCCAGTCCCGCCGGTTCGAACAGGCGCACCAGATGGCGGTAGTTTTCCGCGTACAGGCCCATGAGCCAGCTCAGCCGGCTCAGGCGGGGAATGCGTTCGGTACGGGGCAAGGCTCGGGCCATGGGTCGATCCTACACGTTGGTGCTTCAACGTGGGGGCGCCTCGAGCCACAGCCAACCCGACGACGACGATCCCCTGCAGGGCCGAGCCCACGCTCGGCTGCGCTTCGGCCAGAACCCGGTGGCCCAGCCGAGCGTGGGCTCGGCTCCACGGGCGCAGCCAGGTGCGCCGGAAAGGATCAATACAGCTCGCGCTGCAGCCCCAATGTGGCCAGCACCTTGCTGGAAATCTCCTCGATCGAGGTGTGGGTGGTGCTCAGGGTCGGGATCCGCTCCATGCGGAACATGGTCTCGGCCGCGGCCACCTCGCGCTTGCAGGTGTCCAGGTTGGCGTAGCGCGAGTTCGGGCGGCGCTCCTGGCGGATCTGCTGCAGGCGGTCCGGATCGATGGTCAACCCGAACAGCTTGCGCCGGTAGTTGCGAAGGCGCGGCGGCAGGCGGTCGCTTTCCAGGTCCTCGTCGGTCAACGGGTAGTTGGCCGCGCGCACCCCGTAATGCAGGGCCAGGTAGATGCAGGTGGGCGTCTTGCCAGCGCGCGACACCGCTACCAGGATCACGTCGGCATCGTCGTAGTTCACCGCGATACCGTCATCGTGGGTCAGGGCGAAGTTCATCGCGTTGATGCGGCGGTGGTAGGTGTCGAAATCGACCATGCCGTGGGCCTGGCCGACCCGGGCCAGGCGCGGGCTGGCCAGTTCGCGCTCCAGCGGCTCGATGAACGGCGCGAACACATCCAGCATCAGGGCACCGCTGTCGGCCAGGATCAGGCTCAGGCTCTGGTCCACGCAGGAGTTCACCACGATCGGCCGGACCTGGTACCGCTCCCCCGCCGCCTGGATCCGGGCGCAGGCTTCACGCGCTTTTTCAGGGTCGTCGACAAACGACATCCGATCGGTAATGAAGCTGAACCCGGAGAACTGGGTCAGCAGGCTATGCCCAATGGTTTCAGCGGTGATACCGGTTCCATCGGAAACGTAGAACACCGGACGGATGGTCGACATGCGCGCTTTTACCCCCTACGAAGCCTAAAAAGGCCGCCAGCACAAGCTTGTGCCGACGGTGCTCTGCCCGGCATCATATCGGCTTCTTCCTACGGACGCGGCCACTCAGCCCGCCTCGGGCGATGGCCAAACGGAGCATCGCGCTTGAACGAGAACATCCTGTGGTTGCACGAACTGCGTCTGGCCGATCTGGCCCGCGTAGGCGGCAAGAATTCGTCCCTGGGCGAGATGATCGGCAACCTGGCCGGTCTGGGCGTTTCGGTGCCGGGCGGTTATGCCACCACCGCTGAAGCCTTCAAGGACTTCATCGCGCACAACGATCTGTCCAAGCGCATCTTCGACAGGCTGGCCACGCTGGACGTCGAGGACGTCAACGCGCTGACCGCCGCCGGCAAGGAAATCCGCGGCTGGGTAATCGACGCCCCGCTGCAGCCGCAGCTGGACCAGGACATCCGCACCGCCTACGCCAAGCTGAGCGCCGACAACGGCGGCGGCGACGTGGCCGTGGCCGTGCGTTCGTCGGCCACCGCCGAGGATCTGCCGGATGCCTCCTTCGCCGGCCAGCAGGAAACCTTCCTCAACGTGACCGGTGCCGACGACGTCGTGCACAAGGTCAAGGAAGTGTTCGCCTCGCTGTACAACGACCGCGCCATCGCCTACCGCGTGCACCACGGCTTCAAGCATGAGGACGTGTTCCTGTCCGCCGGCGTGCAGCTGATGGTGCGTTCGGGCGTCGGCTCCTCCGGCGTGCTGTTCACCCTGGACACCGAGTCCGGCTTCCGCGACGTGGTGTTCGTCACCTCCTCGTTCGGCCTGGGCGAGATGGTCGTGCAGGGCGCGGTCAATCCGGACGAATACTACGTCTACAAGCCCACCCTGCAGGCCGGCAAGCCGGCGATCCTGCGCCGCTCGCTCGGCAGCAAGGCGATCCGCATGGTGTATTCGGATGTCCCCGGTGAGCGCGTCCGTATCGAAGACACCCCGGCCGAACTGCGCACCACCTTCTCGATCAGCGACGAGGACGTGCAGGAACTGGCCAAGCAGGCGCTGGTCATCGAAAAGCACTACGGCCGCCCGATGGACATCGAGTGGGCCAAGGACGGTGTCAGCGGCAAGCTGTTCATCGTGCAGGCGCGCCCGGAAACGGTGAAGTCGCGCAGCCACGCCACCCAGATCGAGCGCTTCGCGCTGACCGAGAAGGGCGGCAAGGTGCTGGCCGAGGGCCGCGCCGTCGGCGCCAAGATCGGTTCGGGCGTGGCCCGCGTGGTGAAGACGCTGGACGACATGAACCGCGTGCAGCCGGGCGACGTGCTGATCGCCGACATGACCGATCCCGATTGGGAACCGGTGATGAAGCGCGCCTCGGCCATCGTCACCAACCGCGGTGGCCGCACCTGCCACGCCGCGATCATCGCGCGCGAGCTGGGCGTGCCGGCCGTGGTCGGTTCGGGCAACGCGACCCAGGTCATCGAGGATGGCCAGCTGGTCACCGTCAGCTGCGCTGAAGGTGATACCGGCTTCATCTACGAAGGCAAGCTCGGCTTTGAGCGCACCACCACCGATCTGGGCAACATGCCGCCGGCGCCGCTGAAGATCATGATGAACGTGGCCAACCCGGAACGTGCCTTCGACTTCGGCCAGCTGCCGAACGCCGGCATCGGCCTGGCCCGCCTGGAAATGATCATCGCCAGCCACATCGGCATCCATCCGAATGCGCTGCTGGAATACGACCGCCAGGACGCCGCGACCAAGAAGAAGATCGACGAGAAGATCGCCGGCTATGGTGACCCGGTCAGCTTCTACGTCGACCGCCTGGCCGAAGGCATTGCCACCCTCACCGCCTCGGTCGCCCCGAACGCCGTGATCGTGCGCCTGTCGGACTTCAAGTCCAACGAGTACGCCAACCTGATCGGCGGCAGCAACTACGAGCCGCACGAAGAGAACCCGATGATCGGCTTCCGCGGCGCCAGCCGTTATGTCGACCCGAGCTTCTCGGCCGCCTTCGCGCTGGAGTGCAAGGCCGTGCTGCGCGTGCGCAACGAAATGGGCCTGGACAACCTGTGGGTCATGATTCCGTTCGTGCGCACCCTGGAAGAAGGCCGCAAGGTCATCGAGGTGCTGGAACAGAACGGCCTGAAGCAGGGCGAGAACGGCCTGAAGATCATCATGATGTGCGAAGTGCCGTCCAACGCACTGCTCGCCGATGAATTCCTGGAGATCTTCGACGGCTTCTCGATCGGCTCCAACGACCTGACCCAGCTCAGCCTGGGCCTAGACCGCGACTCGTCGATCGTCGCGCACCTGTTCGACGAACGTAACCCGGCGGTGAAGAAGCTGCTGTCGATGGCGATCAAGTCGGCACGTGCCAAGGGCAAGTACGTCGGCATCTGCGGCCAGGGCCCGTCCGATCACCCGGATCTGGCCGAATGGCTGATGCAGGAAGGCATCGAGTCGGTGTCGCTGAACCCGGATACCGTGGTTGATACCTGGCTGCGCCTGGCCAAGCTGAAGGCCAACGGCTGATGCCGTGATGGGCTGACGTTGCTTTCATCGACGTCCGCCCATACTGCTGCTGCACGCAAGCCCCGCCTCTGCGGGGCTTGCTGTTTCTGGCGTCCACGCACGCCCTGCCCCACGCAGACATCGCTACGCAGCAAAGGACTTCCGCATGATCGCCGCCGCACCTCCCGCCCCCGCCGCAACGCCCTGGTTCCACTCGCTCAACTGGGAGCGCCTGCTGGAAACCTACGGTGTGCCGTTACTGGCCGCCATCGTGGTGCTGCTGGTGGGCCTGTGGGTGGCGCGTCGCCTGTCCAACGCGATGCCGCGCGCCACAGCGCGCATGGGCGTGGACCCGATGCTGGGCAGTTTCCTGCGCAACGTGGTGTACGCCGCGTCGCTGGTGATCGTGGTGGTGCTGGCCATCGGCACGTTGGGCGTGCAGATCACGCCGCTGCTGGCCGTGCTCGGCACCGCCGGCCTGGCCGTTGGCCTTGCCCTGAAGGATTCGCTGTCCAACATCGCCTCGGGCGTGATGCTGGTGACACTGCGGCCGTTCCGCGTCGGCGACGTGGTCACCGTTGCCGGACAGACCGGCACGGTGCGCGAAGTGCGCATTTTCCAGACCGTCATCACCGGTGCCGACAACCAGCACACCACCATTCCGAACACGCTGATCACCGCCGCACCGATCATCAACCTGACCGCCGAGCCGACCCGCCGCGTCGAACTGGTGATCGGCATCGGCTACGAGGACAACATCCAGCTGGCACGCGACACCGCGCTGGCGCTGATGAAGGCGGACCCGCGCGTGCTGCAGACGCCGGCACCGGACGTGGTGGTGTACGAGTTGGGGGCGCACGCGATCAACCTCGGCATCCGCTGCTACGTGAAGTCGGCCGACTGGTTCGGCACCAAGGTCACGCTGCTGGAGCAGCTCAAGCTGGGCTTTGACAAGGCCGGCATCAACATCCCGTACCCGCAGCAGGACATGCACCTGTACCTGCATGGAAAGGATGGCGGTGTGGTCGAGGCGGACGCGCTGGTGCGCGACAAGCCCTGATCCATGCCGGCAGTGCCGACCAACGGTCGGCACCCACCCATCGGCGATACGACATTGAAATGCCGGCCAGCGGCCGGCAGCCTTCAGGATCAGGCCGCGACGCTCTCTTCCAGCGTCGGGTAATCGGTGAAGCCGACCGCCCCGCCACCGAAGAACGTCGCACGATCCGGCGGATTCAGTTCCGCACCCAGGCGCAGGCGCTCAGGCAGATCCGGGTTGGCGATGAACGGCCGGCCGAAGCCAATCAGGTCGGCCCAGCCTTCGGCCAGTGCCTGCTCGGCACGCTCGGCGGTGTACTTGCCGGCGTAGATCAGCGTACCCGGGTAGACCATGCGCAGCGCCTGCTTGAACGCCACCGGCATCAGCGGTGCGTCGTCCCAGTCGGCCTCGGCGATGTGCAGGTAACCGACGCCGAGCTCGCCCAGCAGATGCGCGGCGGCCAGATAGGTCGCCTGCGGCGTATCGTCTACCGCGCCCTGCAAGGTGGTCAGTGGCGCCAGGCGCACGCCGACGCGGTCACCACCGACCACCGCAACCACCGCCTGCACCACCTCGCGCAGGAAACGCAGGCGGTTCTGCAACGCGCCGCCATAGCCGTCGGTGCGCTGGTTGGCCTGCGAGTCGATGAACTGGTTGATCAGGTAGCCATTGGCACCGTGCAACTCCACGCCATCGAAGCCTGCGTCCAGCGCGTTGCGCGCGGCCTGGGCGTAGTCGGCGACGATCCCCGGAATCTCGTCTTCGCGCAGCGCGCGCGGCATCGAATGCTGGATCATTTCGCCTACCCCGGCTTCGGGGCCTGCCCCGGTCGGGTCGACGAACACCTTCACGCCTTCCGCCAACAACGCCGACGACGACACCGGCGCGGCGCCGCCCGGCTGCAGCGCCACGTGCGAGACCCGGCCGACATGCCACAGCTGGGCGTAGATGCGACCGCCGGCAGCGTGCACGGCATCGGTCACCCGGCGCCAGCCCTTCACCTGGTCCGGGCTATGGATGCCCGGGGTCCAGGCATAGCCCTGGCCTTGAGGGCTGATCTGGGTGCCTTCGCTGACGATCAGGCCGGCGCTGGCGCGCTGCGCGTAATACGTGGCCATTTCGGCAGTGGGCACGTTGCCGGCCGACGAGCGCGAGCGGGTCATCGGCGGCATCACGATGCGGTTGGGCAGCGTCAGTGCGCCCAGATGATGAGGAGTGAACAACATGGCGGCGATCTCTTGCGGGAGGAGTGCCACCAAGAATGGGGATGGCGCCCGCCAGGCAACAGGCACGCACTGGCAAAACAGTTGTTCCCCCACGGCAAGGATCACCCGGTACGAGGGCTCATCCACGCACAGCGTGTATCTACTCCACCCTTGGCTCGATCTTTACCGCACCGTGTGCCACGCGGTCATAGCAGGTGCGCACCACATCTTCCCCGTACTTCAACTCCAGCCGGCGCACGATGAAGTGACCTCGCGCCATGTCCTGGTAGTAGTCGGTGAACATGGTGTTCAGCGCTGCACCCGCGGCGGCACCAACGACCGGCACCGCCTGCGCGGCGAACTTCTCGGTAACGACCACGCCAAAGCGCGCCGCCACCTTCTCCACCATCTTCGCCAGCAGCTTGCCGGCTTCCTTCGGCGCCACGCCCAGCGTCAGGTCGCGGCCGGTCACCACCCGCCCGGCCAGCTCGGCCGACAGGTGGCGCATCACATCGGTGGTGAAGCCGCGGGCCAGGTAATAGCCCGTCTCGCTGGCGTCATCACTCGGCGAGTTGCCGCCCAGCGCGAACACCTCCAGGCACGCCTGGCGGGTGCTGAACTCGGACAGGTCAAACCCCTCGCTGCGGGCGACGTCGGCCACCGCACGCATCATGATCGTGGTCGACACCGGCAACTCGATGAGCAAGGCGGCAAAGCCGAAGGCGCCGCCGACCGCACCGGAGGTGGCTGCCGCCAATTTGTGCCAGCGGGTCGACGCTCCCTTGCCGGGCGAGTTGTCCATGCTCCACAGGGCTGCCTGCGCCGACTTGGACAGCGCCGCCTGCACCGCACCGTGGATGCGGTTGGAGACCGAGCTGGGCAGCGCCTTCACCGCGAACTCCAGCGGCGTACCGACCAGGTTGGCCATCCGCGCGGTCAGGGTCGGCGCTTCCAGCAGGGCCACCGCGCGCTGCAGGTCGGACCAGTCGCGTGCGTCATGGGCGATGTCGCGGGGGAGCAGGATGGGCTCGTTCATGGCGCCGATCTTAGCGCCCGGAAGTTGAACGGTTCGTCGCGGGTCACGCCAGAAGGGGCGGATCCGGCGCCTTGCCGGTCAGCGGCCGGCACTACCCGTTGGCGTGTCACCCGGTAGCGCCGGGCCATGCCCGACGGCGTCGTTCAGGCAGCCGGCAGGCCCGACAGCGCGCCCATGAACTGGCGGTAGTGGCGCAGCTCGGCGATTGAATCGTGTACATCGCTCAGCGCGGTATGGTTGCTGTTCTTGCCGAAGCCGGCGGCCACGCTCGGCGCCCAGCGCTTGGCCAGTTCCTTCACCGTGGACACGTCCAGGTTGCGGTAGTGGAAGTACTTCTCCAGCCTCGGCATCTGGCGGTGCAGGAAGCGGCGATCCTGGCAGATCGAGTTGCCGCACATCGGCGAAAGGCCGGCCGGGATCCACTGCGCCAGGAAGTTCACCGTCTGCGCCTCGGCCTGGCCCAGGGTGGTGGTGCTGTCCACCACGCGCTGCCACAGGCCCGAACGACGGTGCTGGTTGCGGTTCCACTCATCCATCGCTTCCAGCGTTTCCAGCGGATGGTGGATGGCGAATTCCGGCCCTTCGGCCAGCACGTTCAGCTGGGCATCGGTGACCACGGTGGCGATCTCGATGATCGAATCGTTGTCGGTATCCAACCCGGTCATTTCCAGGTCGATCCAGATCAGTCGCTCGTTGGCCGCGCCGTTGTCCGCCATGTGTCGCCTCGTTGCTGGGCAGGCGCGCGGCCTACCGGTGAAGGAAAGAGGCGCCCATCATACCCGTTCGCCCCTCAGCCCTCGCCGGCGTGGTCTTCCAGCAGCAGCGGCGGTTTGCCGCGCTTGGCGCGGAAATAATTGGTCAGGCGCATGCTGGCCTCCTTGGCCAGCACCCCACCGTGGATCTCCACCCGGTGGTTGTGGCGGGCATCGCCGAGCAGATCGAACACGCTGCCGCAGGCACCGGTCTTGGGGTCGCTGGCGCCGTAGACCAAGCGAGCAACGCGTGCATGCACAATCGCCATCGCGCACATCGCGCAGGGTTCGAGGGTCACGTACAGGGTGCTGCCGAGCAGCCGATGATTGGCCAGCCGCGTGCCGCCGGCGCGCATGGCCACGATCTCGGCATGCGCACTGGGATCGTGCGAGGCGATGTTGAGGTTCCAGCCCTCGCCCAGCAGCTGGCCATCGGCGCCCACCAGTACCGCACCAACGGGGATCTCGTCGTACTCGCGCTGCGCACGCTCGGCCAGCGCCAGCGCATGGCGCATCCAGTGTTCATCGGCGTCGTGCACCGGTACACCCAGGGCATCGGTCATGGCGGTTCTCGCGTGTGTGCAGGGCCAGGATGGCCGCCGGGGCCGCATTGTACGCCCGCGGCCGTGCAGGCGGCGCTAGCGTGCGTCGAAGCGCTCGCGGGCGGCGTCCAGTGCCGGGAAGTTGTGCTCGGCCCAACGGTCCAGAGCGGACAGCGTGTCAACCAGGCCACGCGCGACTTCGGTCAGCCGGTACTCCACATGCAGTGGCTTTTTGCCCAGCTCACACCGCTCGACCAGGCCATTGCGCTCCAGCTGCCGCAGGGTCTGGGTCAACACCTTCTGCGAGATGCCTTCGATCTTCCGCAGCAGCGCGCCATTGCGCAGCGGCCCCTGCGCCAGTGCCGGCAACAGCAGCATCACCCACTTGCCGGAGATCAGCGCCAGCGCATCACGTGCCGAACAATCGGCGGCATAGACATCGCCCGGACAGGCCATGGTTACCTCAAGGTGCGTAATTGCCGGGGCACTCCGGCATCGCGAGGATGGTCGCACACTCCACCAACACCTCGCCCCATGCGCGCCCTGATCCTGCTTGCCCATCCCGAACCCCGCTCGTTCAACGCCTACCTGGCCGCGCAGGCCGCCGAACAGCTGCGCCATGACGCCCTGCAGGTGGACGTGGTCGACCTGTATGCGGAAGGCTTCGATCCACTGGAAGCGGCCCATCATCATTCAAGGCGCCTGCAGCCCGAGCGCTTCGATGCCCAGCGCGAACAACGCCACAGCGCCGAACTGGAGCAGTTACCCGCCGATGTGCGACGTCACCTGCACCTGCTGCGGGTCGCAGACCTGGTGATCCTGCAGTTCCCGCTGTGGTGGTTCGCGGCGCCAGCCATCCTCAAGGGCTGGCTGGACCGCGTGCTGGTATATGGGCCGATGTACAACAGCCGTCAGCGCCACGAACATGGCGTGATGCAGGGCAAGCGTGCATTGCTGAGCGTCACCACCGGTTCATCGGCACGGGCATGCGCGGTGGACGGCCGCGAAGGCGACACCCGATTGCTGCTGTGGCCGTTGATGTACAGCCTGCGCTACGTCGGCTTCGAGGTGATGGAGCCATGCGTGGTGCATGGCGTGCGTTCCGGGCTTGCAGCGGAACGCGTGCAGGCCCACGACGAAGCACTGGTTGCAGCCACCCTCTCCTACCGCGAGCGACTGACGCACTGGCGGCAGTGGCCAATCGTGCCCTTCAACGACAGCGATGACTTCGAGGATGGGGTGGTGCTGCGCGCGGACGCGATCGCGCACAGCCCCTTCATCCGCCACCGCGACGCGGGATGAATCTTCGCCTGCATGCGCTACCGGAAAGCCTCATACTTCGCACTCTTCCGAAGCACCTTGGTGAACCCATGACCACCCTGCGCCCCTCTCGCGCCGACGACGGCGCCGCCCTTGTCGACCTCTGGCGTCGCGCCGTCGACGCCACCCACGACTTCCTCAGTGCCGAAGACCGCCAGGCCATCGATGCCGAAGTGGCCGGTTTCCTGCCGCAGGCGCCGATGACCGTTGCTGTCGATGCACAGGATCGGCCGCTGGGCTTCATGCTGATCGACGGCACGCACATGGAAGCGCTGTTCATCGATCCCGAGGTACGTGGCACCGGGATCGGCCGGCAACTGCTGCAACATGCACTTGCCCAGCATCCGCAGCTGAGCACTGACGTCAACGAACAGAACGCACAGGCCGTCGGCTTCTACCTGCGCATGGGCTTCGTCGAAACCGGACGTTCACCGCTGGATTCGCAGGGCCGCCCGTATCCGCTCATCCATCTTCGGCATAACGGCTGACATCCGTCGGCAGCGGCCACGTGCTAGCGTGGCTGCTTTCGACCAAGGAACGCCGTGCATGGATGGTGCAAAAGCCCTGCTGACCCTGTTTGCGCTGGGCATCAGCCTGGTCTGGATCCTGGTGCCGTTCGCCATCTTCGCCGTGCGTAACCTACTGCGTGAGGTACTGGTCGAGCAGCGCCGTACCAACGAACTGCTTGAACACATCGGCGGCTAACGCATTCCGAAGCCGCAACCCGAACCGACCGTCTGGCGGGCGCCCTGAGCCGGAACGTGCCAGGCCCGGATCAGGCCGTCGCCTCGAAGGCCGGAGAGTACTGCACCTCGCCCTGTGCCAGCGGAGGCTGCAGGCAAAGTGCCTGGAAGTACTCTGCAGGCACACCCGGCAGGACCAGGCCCGGCTCGGCACGGAAGCCGAAGCGACCGTAATAGGCCGGCTCGCCCAGCAATACACAGCCATGTGCACCCTGCTGACGCAGTGCTTCAAGTGCGGCGTGCATCAGGGCCGCACCGATGCCCTGCCCCTGCCACGCGGGTAAAACCGAGATCGGCCCCAGGCCGAACCAGCCCGTGCTGCCATCGCTGATCGTCACCGGCGACACCGCCACATGACCGATCACCTTCCCGTCCATCTCGGCCACCAGCGAAACGCTCAGCTGCCCGCGGGCGCGCAGGGCGTCGACGATGAACTGCTCGGTATGGCTGCTGTGCGCAGCATCCCGGAATGCGGCCTCGGTGAGCGCACGGAGGGTGGCATGATCATCAATGGCTTCGGCACGGATGGTGTAGTTCATGGCGTAATGTTCGCTTGCGTGAGCATTGGGTGAATTTGCGACCTTTGTCACAAATTGGCGGCGGAATGTCGAGCGCGAGGCGCAATCGCCCCGCGAACCTCGAATCGCCCGTGCCGCAATCGATTCGGCGACACCACCGAACGCTGAATGCGTCAAAATTCCGTCGCAGACGCCCTGCCGTCGCTGGCGTCAGGTTTCCAGAACACTCCATAATCGATAAACCTGTCACCAAGGAAGGATATATGGACACGGACGCACGATGCAGGATGCCGCCATGGATGTAGCCATGCCGACACGCAAGGGACGCCATCTGGTACCGATGGGCCTCTTGCTGGCACTGACGGCCTGCTCGCCCTACGCGGACGCAGAGCGTGACGTTGCCGCAGGTGGACGCGGCCTGGCCAAGCTCAACCCGTCACCGCAGCAGGGCTACGAGCTGGTACTGACACTGAAGGATGCCCCTGGTCCCTTCGCGGTCGTCGAGGGCGTTGCCCAGTACGACGTCAGCAACCACAAGGACTGCGGCCGGGTCCTGAGGGCGACCGGTACCGCCAGCCGTATTACCAGCCAGGAGCCCGTCACCCTGCACAAGGTCAGCGAGAACGAGTACCGCGGTACGTTCTACCTGGACCGCATGCTGGATGAGGACTACTACGGGCGCGGCGCCTGCGTTTGGACGCTGACGGGCGTCGGTGCGATGTTGCGCGCCACGACCAGCAAGGCGGATACGCGATTCCTGACGTTCGTCGACAAGAAGCGCATGGAGAACGACTCGCCTCTGACGCTTTATTACCCGAACCTTGTCTATCCGCGCGCCGACACTGTCGCCAATTTTGGTGCCAGTGGCGAGGAAGCTCCGTCGGGGTACAGCGAAGATCTGCGCGACGCGCTGTTCTCAACCACCACCACTGTGCAGAAGCTCACGCCATGAGCTGCCAGTGCCTCATTCACCCCTATCCCCAAGGAGGCCGACATTGCGCCACAAGATGATTCCGTGCCTTGCTCTGCTTCTGTTGACCGCCTGCCATCCGGAGACCGCCATGAACCAGGAACGTGCCGCTGCTGAAGCCGATGTCGCCCAGGGTGGGCGCGGCCTCGCCAAGCTCAACCCCAGCCCGCGCAAGGCCTATGAACTGGTGCTGCGCCTGAAGGACGCCCCCGGTGATTTCGCGGTGGTCGAAGCCGTCGCGCAGTACGACGTCACCAACGAAGACCAGTGTGGCTATATCGAGCCGGCCACCGGCACGGCTGCACGGATTACCAGCCAGGAACCGGTGGAACTGCGCAAGGTCGCTGATGGCGAGTACCGCGGCACGCTGTATGTGGACCGCATGCTGGATGAAGACTACTACGGCCGCGGCGTGTGCAGGTGGGAGTTCACTGGCGCTGGGGCGATGTTGAAGGCGACGGGCGCTGAAGAAGAGACCCGCTTCCTGACTTTCGTCAAGGCCGAACCGCTGACTGAAGGCAAGACCCACACGCTTTACTATCCGGACGCAGCCTATCCGCGGGCACCACTTGCTGCCAACTATCCGGCCACCGGCAAGGCTGACCCGGCTGACTACGTTGCTGAACTTCAGGGCAAGTTGTTCACGATGAGTCTCAGCGCCAGCGAGGTTACCCCATGACCATCAGCACGCAGGATTATGCGGCGCTTTCCGACGATGCCTACAAGGATCGCGCTGTCGGCCGGAGGCGTCCGGGGGAAGAAGAGCTCGTCACGATCAACGGGCATGAATACAAGATTCTCGATCACGTCAATAATCGGCTCAATGGTTACCAAGGCACGGTTTATCAGCGAGCCGACACCAACGAGATCGTGGTCGCTCATCGCGGCACCGAGCAGATAGCTCGTGATGCCATCCTGACCGACGGCGGCATGGTCGTCGCCCGCACCAATGTGCAAGCGCCCGATGCCATTGCTTTGACCAAGAGTGCACTGGATTACGCGAAGCAGGACGCCGCCTTTGGAGGCCGTGCTCCTGAGGTCACCGTCACCGGCCACTCCCTCGGCGGCGCTCTGGCCCAGATCACCTCGCACCATTTCAACGTCAAGGGCGAAACCTTCAACGCCTATGGCGCGGTCAGCCTCAGCTACCGCATCCCGGAAGGCGGCAACACCATGATCAACCATGTCATGGCCTCCGATCCGGTCAGCGCGGCGTCGCCGCACTTCGGCCAGGTACGCATCTACGCCAGGCCGAATGAAATCAGCACGCTCGCCGCGAACGGTTTCAGCAATCACTCGTTGCGCGCCCTTATCCCCGACCGGCCGATCATCGCCGCAGGCAGCTCGTTCGGCGCGCACAAGCTGGGCAACTTCCTCGGTGACGGCTCGGTGCTGCAGCACCCGGAAACGCAGAAGCTGGCAAAGGACAACGCCAGGATGATCGAGGAGTACCGCGACGACGTTGAATCACTGCGCCGTGGTGTCACCCGCGCGGTGCGGGGCATTCCGGGCGGCGCCGTCGATCTGTACGACCACATCCGCGGCCCGTTGCAGCCCGGTGAACCGGCACGCCGCGAAGCGGAGAAGAACGGCCATCACACCAGCATGCTGCGCATGGACGATGCCAACCATGTGGGCAACCCGCTGTTCAACGACGCGATCCGTGGCGTGCACGCGCAGGACGTCCGCGTCGGCCGGGTACCGGACGTAATGAGCACGCAACTGGCCGGCAGCCTGGCCGCCGAAATGCACGCGGCGGGCGGCAAGCGCATCGACGAAGTGGTCATGAATGCCGATGCCTCGCGCAGCTTCGCCGTGCAGGGCCAGGGCGGCGATCCCGCCCACCTTCGCGTGTCGGTGGATACGGCAGTGGCGATGAACACCCCACTGGAACAGAGCAGCCAGCGCATCGACCAGCAGGCCGCAGGCCAGCGGCTTGCGCTGGAGCGCGACCAACAGCTGGAACAGCAGCAGCATCAGACCCGCAGCCTGCAGGCCTGATGCAGCGCGGGAGCCGGTCAGCCCGGCTCCCGCATCACTTCGAGACTCAGGCTCAGGGGCTGGATGCTGCCAGTGGCACGGATGCTCCGGCCGTCACGAACAGATCGGGCCCGGAATCCGGGAATCCGCCACAGGCGCGATCACCGGGTGCCACCGGGTCACAGGGCCACTGCGCCCGCGCGACTTTGTCGCGCAGTTCGAAGCGATCACCGGTCCAGACCACGAACGCGATGTGCTCACGGTTCCAGTCGCTGTAGGCGCGCGGACCGCCCTTCTGCACTGTCTCCGGGTACTGCACGAACCAGCGCATCGCCGGGCCATACTGCAATTTGCTGTGGTCCAGGCTGATCCGTCCCTCACGCGACAGCTGCCGCGCACGATCCGCTTCCGTCTGCTGCGGCATGATCGGCATGGCATCAGCGGTCACATCCCGCGGCGCCGCATCGCCGCGGACCTGGTACAGACGCTGGGCCACATAAGCCTCGCGGCAATCACCTGCGGGTACGCGGACCGGCTCCGCGCCGTACTCATCCCGGTTGGCAACCTGGTCGCTGCAGGTGAACGGCGCCGACACCAGATAGAACGTGCTGTCGGCGTCGCGCCCTTCCAGCGAACGCACCCAGATGTCGCCCATCCGCACGATGAAGTCCGGGCGCTGGCCGTAGCCCGGCACAGCCTTGAACCAGGCCTTCTGCCGCACCTCACGCTCGCGCCAGCTGCGCGGCAGGTGGATATCCTGCACGGGCAGCGCGACCAGCAACGCGGCCAGATGCGCCGGCATCGTGCCCTGGCAGGCGCCAATCAGCAGGTCGCCCTGGGTCGCCAGTCGCCCGGCCAGATCCACCGGGCAGCGAGCACCGAGCGCCCGCTCGGTCGCCTGCTCGGGCGGCAACGGCACGATGGCCAATGCGGGCGGAGCGGGTGCTACCGCCGGAACGGTTGGCTCGACGACGGCAGGCGGTGCAGCCACAGGCGCCGCCGCTGCGGGCGCAACGGGCGCCGGCGCCGGGTCCGCAGCCGGCACCGGCTGCGCGTCCACCACGGGTGCCGCAGGGGGTATCACGGCAGCCGACACCTCGGGCGTCGGCGCCACGACAACGGCGTCGGCCGCCGCGGGCGCGGCAACGGGCGCCGCCTCTGCAGGCGCCTCAACGGTAGCCTCGGCAGCGGGGGGCGTCTCCACCACAGGTGCCGCTGCCTCCTGAGCCTGTGCCGCGCCCGCGACAAGTCCAAGTGACAACAGCCAGAGCGGCGGCAGGCAGCGCACGGATGCAGTGCAGCGGGCAGCGGCGTGCCGGGTATTCGAGGGAACGATTCGCATGTGGTGTCCTTACGAGTGGGTTTCCATGTCGGCGCCACAGGGCGCCACGCGTCGTACGTAAAGCGCCTGCGGGCACTCTGCCCGCCGGCATCAGGTGCTACAGGGATCGAGAGCGCTGCTCCTGCTCGCGGGCGAGCGCGGCCGCGGGGTCCTGCTGGGCGACACTGGCGGCCAACTGCTGGCTGCTCTGCGCCAGCGGCTGCTGCGCCGCCTGTTCGCGCTCGACCGAAGCGCGCAGCATGGCCGGGTCACCCAGCGCGCCCTGCACGGCAAACAACGTGCGGCCGTCGTTGCCAGCCAGGAGATGATCGATGCGCGACATCCCCGCCTTCTGCGCGCTCAGCGCCAGTGCGCCGGCAGCATTGTCCAGTTCCTGCACGCTGCGCAGACCGCTTTGTGGTCCCATCTGCTGCAGATGGTGGCGGGCGCCCTGGAACAGGGCATGCCCCGGCGCGCCAGGCTGCGACATGTCGCGCACGGTGGCCTGCTGGGCCGGCGCCCCGACTTCGCCCCGCTCCAGCCGCGCCATCACATCAGGCGTCAGCTTCTGCTGCCACACCTCGAATCGCTGCTGGCGGGCCTCGATGCCGTTCAGGCCACCATTGATCGCGCGCGTCGCTTCGCGCACGTCCTCGCGCGCCGCTTCCGGCACCCGCGTCTGCCACTGCCACACGGCAATGCGGCCTGCGTGCTCGGGCTGCGCGGCCAGTTCCGGGTGATTTACCAGGTCCAGATCCAGCGCCTTGCCGGCACGCTCGTAATTCTCCTTGCCGACCAGAGGCAGATAGCCACGGCCGTGATACTTCAGCGCATCGCCAGGCGCGTCATTGCCCATACGCCCGCCATACATCAGTTCGGCCAGGTTCTCCGGCCGCCCACGCAGCGCCTCCTGGCGCGCGCTCTCAAGCGCACCATTGCCATTGCGCCACGCCGCTTCCACCGGGATCTGCGAGATACCCCGGGTGAAGTTGAAACTTTCATTGAGCCGGCTCAGGCCACGGGACTCGTGCCCAGCCTGCGCCATGAAGTTGGCCAGTTCCCGGGACGAGGTCATGCCGGCCTCCGTGGCCTGCCGCAACAGCTGCGACTCCCTATCCTGCGACACGGTGAAACTCCTGCTCGATCATCGTTGGGTACTCCCGCCTCCTCACCGGCATGGCACTCAGGGCAAGCTGACGTCGGCGACGACGGACGGATCGAAATCCTCGAACCGCACCCGGCCAAGTTCGGCGGCCGAGAAGTCACGCGTATGGGTGGCTTCGGTCTCGGTGTCGACCACCCTGCGCTGCACGCCATGCACCCAGCACGCCTGCTCGGCAGGTGCATACCGGAACGTGTAGACGCTGCTCCAGCGTTCGCGACTGCCGCCGTTGGTGATCACACTGAACGCACCATCCTCGATGGTCACGTACGCGAAGGGATCGCCGGCAATGCCTCCCCGGGTGGAACACGGCACCAGCTTGTCGTTGCGCGCCGCCAACTGCCATCGACCCGTGGCGTCGCCCAGCAGCAGCAACAGCACCCGGTTGGGACCGTGCTCGCCGGGCAGCAAGCCCTCCGGAGGAGGTTGGTCGATCACCAGCAGCTGGTCCTGGAAACCATTGCCCGTCAGATCACCGCGCACGGCTTCCAGCAGGTTCGCGCCGGACGGAACGAACGCCAGGGCATTGTCCATGTGTACGCCACTCCCCTTCTCCATCCCCTGCAACTCCTTCAATCCCGTCCTGCCAGTTCCCGAGCGGAGGCCGGAAACGGGGCGATGCCTCGCACGTGTCCTGCGGCCGCCATGGCGGATGATAGCCCCGAGCCCACGGCAACCGCGATGGTGGCAAGCGTCACCCGCACCGCGGGGGAACACAGTCCTCATGGACGGAAAAGCTCCTGCGTTCGATGGCACCGGCGCGCCGGGATTTTGACGCGCACGCAGCTTACTTCGAGGAGGCAGCGCTCGTCGAAGGGGGCTTGGGACGAAAAGCGCACTTGATCACATAAAAAGCGCGGTTAACGTGAATGGATGCCTACCCACCCCTGCTGTCGGGCACCGCGCTGGAGTGTGCCCGGGCGTTCAAAACCGGGGGGACGTCGTCCTTCCGCTAAGACTGGTAGTGCGCAGGCACGGCGCAAGCGCGAGCGCGTCGCGGTCGAACGCTGCCCGTTGCACGCCCCTTCCGGTCCGAACCACAACTGGTCGATGGACTTCGTGTTCGACGCCCTGGCCAACGGCAGGCCGATCAAGTGTCTGACTGTGGTCGACGACTGCACCAAGGAGGCCGTGGAGATCGCGGTCGCCCGCCGCATCAACGGGCAGGGCGTGGCCGACATCCTGGAAACGGTGTGCCACTTCCGCGGCTATCCGGCCATGATCCGGACCGATCAGGGGCGGAGTTCACCGGACGAGCTCTCGACCAGTGGGCCAAGGCGACGATCTCTGCTTGGCGACGCGATTACAACGAAGTACGCCCGCACAACTCGCTAGGCAAGAGCGCCCCCACCGAGTTCGCCGCCTTACTCCGCGAGCATGGATCCCTTGCAACCACGAACCCGGGCGATAAGCTCACAACCACGGACTCTACGAAGTAGACCTTGGCCCTAACGCAGGGGGCAGGTCAAATTGAGTTGACAAGCGAAACATGAGAGCAGGTAAACCTAAATTCTTCCAGCAATTGCAACTTGCGGCGCCTCACTGACTACCACTCAGAACGACTGGAATTCCGGTTCGCTGCATGCCGAGTAGATCACCTTACAACCTTCACTGCCGCGCTTAGTGCAAAGCCCCATCGCCAATGAAGTCGCGGCAGAGACAGATTCAGCGCGTCCAAACGTGGAACCGCCGAATGCGCTAGTTCGGGGAGAGACCAGCGCGACGCATTGATTCTTGTAAGTCTGAGTAACCTTGCAATCCGATGCCCCGTGCTGACTACAATTGGCCAAGGCCTCATTTGAGGCGTCAGCCTTTCTCACTTTTCCGACTGACACACCGACGTCACCATTGGAAGCCATGGCAATCGCGCCCCAAGTCTTATTCCAGCGTCCTGTTTGGATAGGGCCCGTCTGACCCGATCCCGCGTCCCCTCCCGGGATCGGCGCACACCCACCAACACCCTGACCTCCGATTGGATACTGGCCTGGCGGGCAACGCCCTTCAGCACCAGCAACGGGCGGGAAGCCAAGAAATAGCATGCAAGCTGCAGCGCCGAAGATAAGCGCACATCGGCGGCCAAGTATCGAGACCATATCGTTAGACCCTCAAACTTCCCATCAGCCGTTGTTCTTTGCGAGACCAAGACGCCCCGAGTCCACCACCGCCGAACCCGGCGATGAACTACCGCCAGTCACTCGCGAACCAACAACCTGCTTGGTAGTGGCACCATGTGTCCCGCCCTTCTCTGGAGCCGGAGGCGTGTAGTAACTACCCGGCGGCTGCCCATTCGGGCCCGGCGCCTGCGCCACCGGGCTGCCACCTATCTGCGAATATGCCATGAAGCTGCCCAAGGTGCCCTGGAAGAACATGGCCGCCATTGGGGGCGCAGTCAGGATCAAGGTCGTCAGGATCAATCCCATGCCGCCCTGCTGCATCGCCTGACTGGTCATACCGTCACTGGATGCGCCCATGAGCGGGAACTTGTTCACAAGCGCCGTCATCCAGAACGAGGCCGACACGCGGATCACCATGTCCAGCGCGATCGAGACCATCGCCGCCAGTACCGCCATGGAGAACATGGTTCCAATACCGTAGAACAGCCATCGCTGGAACAGCTGCTTGGTCTGGTCGAACAGAAGGCACAGAATGAACAGTGGTCCCAAGCCGATGAACAGGGCCATGGCGACCTCATACAGCAGCAACATGGAACCTGCCGTCACCGCAGGGCCACCCGTGCCCAGGCCGATGAACCACATCGCGCGGGTCTTGTCAGCCTGCAGCTCGGGATCATTGAGAATCTTGATCCCATCGATGCTGGACAACGCCACCTGCATCCAGGCAAGGCTCTTGTCGATCTGCGCCTCGGGCTTCTCGTCCTTGCCGGTCACAACGTGCGTGATCAGCCCCTTCACGTCTTCCGTCAGGAATTCATGGAGGTCGCGACCGAACATGCCCATGCTCGTCGCCACAACAGTCGAGATCAGGCCGGCCTACGTCTCTTGAATCACCGGGGCTATCATTGATGAGCCGATATCACATCAGCACTTCCCACGAACTGAGCCCAAGCTTACCAATTCAATTCGCGCTCAGCGTATACGCGCGCCATCAAAAACACACGCATAGGATTGCACGCGGAGTAGCCGTACAGCCTGACGAAGTTGGAGGCTATTCGCGACATCATGTTGAGGAGCCCAACTGAATTAAGCCACCTCAAATAAACGGACGTCACTTAAATCTAGCAGCAAAGCGCACCGCCCGTCAGCTCCAGACTCCACCTGCCAAGTAGGAATACTTGCAAGCCAGCCTCAAAATTCGCTCACACTGAAATTCCACTAGTACTCCTGAAAAATCGGATCAGAGCATGCGGAATAAAATACTTTACACCCTGCGCTTCCCCGCTTTGTGCATTCATCCATTGCAAGCTTCGTGGCGAGAGCCTCCGTCTCGGCCCGCCACGTCACCGCTCCTCCTCTTTCGAGACTCGAAGGGGTAACCATTGCAGCGCATTGGTTTTTGTAGGACATCGTCACTCGGCAATCACTAGCGCCTCCGCGGGCACACTGCGAAATAGCTTCTTTTTCTGCAGCGCCTTTCGAACTCTGACCCGTTGATGCACCGGCATCACCGCTCGGAGCAGTGGCAATAGCTCCCCAAGTTTTCAACCAGCGGCCTGTTGGCCTAGGCGCCGCCGTTGCATTCGCCCCACTGTCCCCGCCCGGAATCGGTGCACACCCCCCCACGCCCTGCCCACCAATGGGATATTGTCCGGGCGGGCAACGACCTTCTGCGCTAGCGGACGGAGCATCCACCAAGAAGAGGATCAACAGCAAAGACAGCATCGAGGCGTACGCTGCTACCAGTTGCTTCGCCCTGAATTCATTCGCTGCACGCATCACAATCACCTTGGCTCTATCTCGGTTTATTGCCAATCCCCATCCTGCCTGGATCATGCTCGGGCGTGGAGTTAGAAGGACCGGTGAACATCTTTGTTGGAGCACCAACTGCATTAGCGCCTTCACTTCCCTTGCTCGTCGAAGGCTTATCCGGCGTGTAGTAGCTACCCGGCGGCTGCCCGCTCCAGCCAGGCGCCTGTGCCACCGGGCTGCCACCTATCTGCGAATATGCCATGAAGCTACCCAAGGTGCCCTGGAAGAACATGGCCGCCATTGGGGGGCGCAGTCAGAATCAAGGTCGTCAGGATCAATACCATGCCGCCCTGCTGCATCGCCTGACTGGTCATACCGTCACTGGACGCGCCCATGAGCGGGAACTTGTTCACAAGCGCTGTCATCCAGAACGAGGCCGACACGCGGATCACCATGTCCAGCGCGATAGATACCATCGCCGCAAGAACCACCATCGAGAACATGGTGCCTATGCCGTAGAACAACTACCTTTGAACAACTGCTTGGCCTAAGCAAACAGCAGACAGAAGATGCACAGGGACCACAGGACGAAGAACGAGGCCCAAAGCGACCTCGTACAGCAAACGCTCTGAATGTTGGTTTGGTCAATATTCGCTAACAAGCCGTAATGCGACCTCTAACAACTCATGCCTGTAGGCCCCGCTCGCACTTCGCTCAGTAAGACTTGAAGAGCGGCTCAGTGCAGTCGGTATAGAGCACCTTGCATTGCCCAATGCTCTCCTTACTGCACGCAGCCAGCACATTCTGGGTTGCACTTTCGCGCGATGCTCCCGTGTTCGTCCTTACCTTCCGTCCTTCCTGCGCGGTCGCGTAGGCAACGCACTGGTTCTTGTAAGTTGTCAGGACTTTGCAGTCGGTCGCCCCATACTGCGCACATCGCTCTTGGGCTTCTGTCTCGGCTGCCGACTTATCCTTATGACCCTTGGATGCCCCCATGTCACCGGACGCAGGTGACAGAGAGATGGCACCCCACGTCTTGATCCAACGGCCGTCGGGCCTGGGCGCAGATGTGCCGCTCTCCCCCCCCC